>JANOLT010000033.1:0-3851 GCA_031419915.1 Holophagaceae bacterium | reverse complement strand
GATGCCCGGTGGAGGGGGCGGCGAAGTGTCCGTGGAAGACCAAGGCAAGGAGGTGGTCGCTGGCCGCACCTGCCGGAAATGGAATATCACCATGGGCAAGATGGTTATGGAAACCAGCAACGATGCGAGTCTCAAGCCGCCAGTCCCGGCAGTCGGCTACACCCGCTTTCTCAGGCTCAAGAATTTGATGGGCGCGATTGGCCCTGCGGCCATGAACATGAAAAAATTCGGTGAGGAATTGGCCAAGATTCAAGGCATGGCCTTGAAGACGCGCACGGTGATGCCCATGATCGGCGAGATGACCACCGAAGCCACGGCTGTGAAAGAGGGTGCCATCGCGGAGTCCGTCTTCGCACTGCCCCCTGATTACAAAATGGAAGACGTGGGCGCGAAAATGGCCAAGAGCTATCGCAAGTAGATTCCACCTAGTGCGGCAAGCGGTTGCGAAAAACCGACTCGGTCATGAAGGTCGGCTTATGATGAAACCATGAGCGCAACCACCCCCTCTTTTGACGACGGCCTGGACCGGCTTGAAGCCCTTGTTCAGCAGTTGGAGGCCGGTAGCCTCAGCCTGGAGGATGCCCTTGCGAAATTCGAAGAGGGCGTGGGGCTCTCTAAAAATCTTCAGGAGCAATTGGCCGACGCCCAACGACGCGTGGAGGTGCTCAAACGGGGCCTGGGCGGTGAATATCGCGCGGAGTCCTTGGACGCACTGGATCCCGAGGAACCAGCGTGAACGGGAAGACCCCGGAAGCCCATGTCCAAAAAGACCTGGAGCGTTTATTACCCTTGCTGAATGCCAGGCTCACGGCCCGCTTCGAGCATGGCGAAGCCGTCCGGGTTGGCGAAGCCATCCGCTACAGCCTGGAGGCAGGGGGCAAGCGAGTGCGGCCAATCCTCTGCCTGCTGGCGGCGGAATCCGTGGGCGCATCCAGCGTGATGGCACTGAGTGGCGCACTGGCCTTGGAATACCTCCATACCTATTCACTCATTCACGATGATCTGCCGGCCATGGACGACGATGACCTTCGGCGGGGCAAGCCCACCTGCCATGTGGCCTTCGGCGAAGCCCACGCGATACTGGCAGGGGACGGCCTTCAGGCTGAGGCCTTCGCGGTCCTCGCATCGGATGCATCCATCCCGGCGGACGCCCGCGTGGAAGCCATCGCCCTGCTTGCGGAAGCCAGCGGTTGGCGGGGGATGGTGGGAGGTCAGGCTCTGGATCTTGAGGGAGAGGCACTGGAGGCCTTCGGTCTGGATCATCTCAGGACCGTCCATCGCCTGAAGACTGGGGCCCTGCTGCAAGTCTCTCTGGAAATGGGGGCGGTTCTCGGGGGAGCTGAAAACGTATTTCGGGAGGCCTTGCGGAGTGCCGGAGCCGCGCTGGGACTGGCTTTCCAGATCAAGGATGACATCCTTGATGCCACTTCCGACGTGGCAACCTTGGGTAAACGAGCCGGAAAAGATGCAGGAAAGGGTAAGATCACCTACCCCGCTCTGTTAGGGCTGGATGGTGCTCGGCAAGCCCTCGCCGAGGCCACGGAGATTGCGTTATGCCACCTTCAATCCCTCCCGAGACCCGCATCGCTGGAAGCGTGGGCGCGCTACTTGGCGGCCAGGAGAGTGTGATGGGGGTAGTTACCGAAAGCCGCTACCCACTGCTCGATTCCATCGTGGCCCCTCAGCAGATCCGGCACTTCACGGACCCGCAATTGGAGCAGCTTTCTGAAGAGGTGCGTCAGTTCCTCGTTGATTCCATCAGCACCACCGGCGGACATTTCAGCTCGAATCTCGGCACCGTCGAGTTGACGGTGGCGCTGTTCCACCACTTTGATTTTCTCCATGACCGCATCGTCTGGGATGTGGGGCACCAGGCCTATACCCACAAGATCCTTACGGGCCGGAAGGGGCGCTTTCCCACCCTGCGCCAACACGATGGCCTCGCAGGTTTCCTGAAGCGTGACGAGAGCCCTTATGACCACTTCGGCGCAGGCCACGCCAGCACCAGCATTTCCGCGGTGCTAGGCATGGCCAAGGCACGGGATCTGCAAGGGCAGAATCATGCTTGCGTAGCTGTGATCGGCGATGGTTCCATGACTGCGGGCATGGCTTTCGAAGGCCTGAATCAAGCCGGGTATCTCCAGGCCAAGAATTTTCTGGTGATCCTCAACGACAACGACATGAGCATCAGCCCGAATGTGGGTTCATTGCAGGGCTACCTAAACCAGATCATGTCGGGCCAGTACTACCACCTTTGGCGGGACCGCATTGAGCACGCCATCAAGGCCATCCCCTTGGAGAAGGTCAGCAAGGGTGTGGCCAAGGCTGCTAAATGGAGCGAAGAAAGCTTTAAGCGGATTATGGTGCCAGGACTGCTTTTCGAGGACTTGGGGTTCCGCTACATGGGCCCCGTGAATGGTCACGACGTGATCGCCACGGCGAGAGCGATCGCGGAGGCCAAGGTGAAAATGGCCGATGGTCCAGTGCTGTTGCACGTCCAGACCAAAAAGGGTTATGGCTACGATCCTGCCGTGAACGATCCCATGAAGTGGCACGGTGTCACGGCCTTCGATGCCGAAGCCGGGGAGATGAAAAAGGCCGCCGTGGATCCCGCCAAACCTACGCCTCCCAGCTACACCAGCGTGTTTGGCAAAGCCTTGGTGGAGCTCGCGAAAACCGATGACAAGATCGTGGGTATCACCGCCGCCATGGATACCGGCACGGGACTGGACATTTTCGCCAAGAGTTTTCCTGATCGAATGTTTGATGTCGGCATCGCCGAGCAACATGCCGTGACCTTCGCCGCGGGGCTCGCGGCCCAGGGCATGCGCCCCGTATGCGCTATCTACTCCACGTTCCTTCAGCGCGGTTTCGATCAGGTGGTGCATGACGTATGCATCCAGAACCTGCCCGTGACATTCGCCCTGGATCGCGCGGGCATCGTGGGGGCCGATGGCCCCACCCACCACGGCCTCTATGACATGGCCTATCTGCGCTGCGTTCCCAACATCATCTTGATGGCCCCGAAGGATGAAAACGAACTGCGGCGGATGCTCTTTACGGCCGTCTACAGCGACCGCCCCGCGGCATTGCGCTATCCCCGAGGCAATGGCCTGGGCGTGCGCATGGATGAGACCATGACGGCCCTTCCCATTGGCAAAGGCGAGTTATTGCGTGAGGGTTCGGACCTTTTACTTTTTGCCATCGGCGCCATGGTCGCCCCCGCCCAAAAGATCGCTGAGAAGCTTGAAGAAGAGGGCATCTCCTGCGCTGTGGTCAACGCTCGGTTCATAAAGCCAATAGATGCCGAGTTATTGGCTACCTGGAGCAAAAAGACCCGCGGCGTGGTGACCCTTGAAGAAGGTTGCGCCCCCGGAGGCTTTTCCGCCGCCGTGTTGGAATCCCTTGCGGATGAAGGCGTAGTGAAGCCGGTGCTCCGTTGCGCCGTCCCCGACCATATCGTGCTCCACGGCGACCCCAAGCGGCTGATGGATGAAGAGGGGCTGGGCCAGAACCCGCTGTTAGGCCGCATCAAAGCATTCGCAACTCACATAAGCTGATGACTGCGAAGACAATTAATTCCGACTTGTGCTACACGCCCCTTGTTTCTAAATTGTTACTGATCCACCCTTGATTATTCACACCTGGGGTATCGCCGTGCGGAATGTCCTTTCCATTCCTGTTCTTGTTTGTGTCCTTGCCGGGGGCCTGTCCGCGGCTTCCCCTCTTCAAGACTCCGACCCCATGAAGACCGCCACAGGCTGGGCCAGGGTGGACAAAGATGGGTCTTGCACCTTCTACAATTCTGCCACCCGCTCTCTTGAAACCTGGACGAAGGACTTTGGCATCAC
>JANOLT010000032.1:0-1561 GCA_031419915.1 Holophagaceae bacterium | reverse complement strand
CGAAGGCCCACGATGGGATGGGCTTTCCCTTTCCCTTTCGATTCCAGATACCTGGGAACTTCGTGGTTCGCGGGTAGCAGGGCGGTGTAGGGGCCGGGAAGCATCTGCTTCAGAAGGCGAAACGTGGGCGTGTCGAGATGGCGGGTGTAGCGGCAGAGCATTTCGAAATCCGCGCATAAAATGCTCATGGGTTTTTTGGAATCCCGGCCCTTGAGAGCTTGGATGCGGCTGACCGCTTTCTTGCGGGATGCAAGGCAGCCAAGGCCGAAGAGCGTGTCCGTGGGGTAGGCGATGACGCCATCTTTCAGCAACAGGTCCGCGATGCGCTGCATCTGGCGTGGTTGTGGATTTTCAGGGTGAAGAGTGAGGATCATGACCTGGTTTCCGAGAGACGGTTCCAGCGCGCTCTTCCGGCGCTGGGATGGTCCATGGGAGCCTGGAAGAACCGTTCAGCCAGCTCGGGGTTCATGACCGCCGAAACACCACTCCGGCGGGCCTGGAGGCTGAGCAGGGCCACTGTGGTGAGGCCGTCGCTGATCTCGCCTGCCAGGACGCGCTGGAGACAATGCTGGAAGGGCTCACGATGGACCGCTAATTCTTCATCATCTTCCGCATGGTGGCTGCCGCTTGCTTCGTGAAGATCCGTGGCGAGAAAAAGAAATGCTTCTTCATCGGTGCTGGAATTGCTTGGGTGGAAGAACGCCAGGGGTTCCCAGGAATCGGCTTCGAGATTCGTCTCTTCGGCAAGTTCGCGGCGGATGGATTGGAAGGGGCTCTCATGTTCTTCGCCGCCGCCTTCAGGAATCTCCCAGCTGTAGTGCTCCAACGGGTATCGCCACTGTCCTACCAGCACCACCTGGTCCTTTTCATCCAGCGCGAGGACTCCGCAGGCCGAACGCTTGAACCCGCACACGGCGTAGCGCCCCTCGCGGCCTCGGCGATGGCGGAACTGATCTTCACGCAGACGGATCCACTCCGAATCGTAAAGCGCCCTGCGTTCCAGAACCTCATAGGGATCTGGCGTCGCGGGAATGGGTAGAAGTGGAAGCTTCATGTCTTTCATTTAAACAAAAAAACGCCCGCGACTGCGGGCGTTTCGAACACGAGATGAATTTAGCGGCGGAGTCCGAGACGCTCGATGGCGGTGGCGTAACGAGCCTTGTCCTTGCGCTTGAGGTAATCGAGAAGGCGACGGCGCTGGCCCACCATGATCATCAAGCCGCGGCGGCTGTGATAGTCCTTGGAGTGGATCTTGAAATGCTCGGTCAGATCGTTGATGCGTTTGGTGAGCAGGGCCACCTGGACTTCGGGAGAGCCCGTGTCCGTGGCGTGCTGCTTGTAGTCCTCGATGATGATGGTTTTCTGCTCTAGCGTGAGGGCCATGGTGGGCTCCTTTTCGGGGGTGTCTCCCGTCACCATCCTTGCAGCCCCGTGCGCCGCTTGGTGGTCATAGTCCGGGGAAAGGCCGGACGCCATTTTCAAAAGTGGACTTCGCTGATTTTCAGAAGGCGTGTTTGGCACCCTGTGAAGCCAGCTTCATCGTGGTGGCACCCGCTGGGTG
>JANOLT010000031.1:0-2992 GCA_031419915.1 Holophagaceae bacterium | reverse complement strand
CATTTTTTTTGGCGGGGCTGACGGGGCTCGAATATGAGCATTGCTCGCAGGTAGCGATAGCGTAGGGCGCGCGAGCGACCGCAGCGTTAAGCCGCGTGCGAGCAATGCCATCGGCCCGAAGCGTCTGCGCCAAATCCCGCGACCGAAGGTCGTGGACTCAATGAATCCAGACGCGGAGGGGAGCCCCGTCAGCCCTGGTGGGTCGGCACGAAAAAAGGAGGAGGGCTGACGGGGCTCGAATATGAGCATTGCGCTCTGCCATCGACCCGCACAGCCTGCATCAAATCAATCCAAGGCATTTCCGCCTTCAGGCGATAGACTGGAGGGCTTGGAATACCTATGAAACTCCCTCTCGTTGCTCTTTGTGGACGCCCCAATGTGGGCAAGTCCACGCTCTTCAACCGGCTCACCCGCAGCCGGGCAGCGCTCGTGCATGATCTTCCGGGCATGACCCGGGACCGCAGCTATGGCCGCGTGACTTGCCTTTCTGAAGAAGGTGATCCCGAAGAAGTCTTTGAGCTGGTGGACACCGGCGGTCTGGATTTCGAGGGTGATGACGTCATCACCGCGGGCATCACGCGCATGGCCAACGCTGCGCTGGCCGAAGCCCACGTGGTGGTGCTCTTGGTGGATGGCCACGATGGTTGTACCACCGGCGACGAAGAAATCGCGCAGCGCCTGTTGCGCATGGGCAAGCCCGTGATCTTGGTTGTGAACAAAGTGGATGGCATGAAGGGCGGTGCGCCAGACGGCGCCTTCTACTCGCTGGGATTTGATGAAATCCTTGGCATTTCCGCCAGCCACGGAAGTGGTGCGGCCGAATTGCTGGAGGCCATTCGCACGCGTCTACCTTTCCATCGGACGCCGGAAGAAGCCGAGCATCATGAGCTGGATGAAGAGCTGCGCTTTGCCATCATTGGCAGGCCCAACGTAGGCAAAAGTTCTCTTGCCAACCGGCTGCTGGGTTACGAGCGCAGCCTTGTGAGCGATGTGGCGGGCACCACGCGAGACACTGTGGACACGGTTTTCACCGTGGATGATCAGGTGTTTCGCCTGATTGATACCGCGGGCATCCGCCGCAAGGGCAAGACCCACGAAGGCGCCGAGAAGCTCTCCATCCTGAAAGCCAAACAGGCCATGGCTCGCGCCGATGTTTCCCTGCTGCTCATTGATGCCGTGGAGGGCGTGACCCATCAGGATGCGGTCATCGCGGGCTACGCCCACGAGGCAGGCGCGGCGGTGATCCTGGTGGTGAACAAATGGGATCTGGTGGAAAAGGACGGCTTCACGTCCCTGGCCATGGAGGACAAGATCCGCCAAGACTTAGGCTTCCTGGCCCACGCGCCGATGATCTTCATTTCGGCACTGAGCGGCCAGCGCGTGTCCAAGCTCTTCGCCCACATCCGCGAAGTGGCTGCCACCCACGCCCTGCGAATCCCCACGAGCAAGCTCAACGCCTTCCTGAAAAATTGCGTGGACGCCATGAGCCCCCACATGGTGGAGGGCAAACTGCCCAAGCTTTATTTCATGGTCCAAGTCGGCATGCGACCGCCGAGCTTCGTCATCAAGACCAACACCGACCGTGGCCTGCACTTCAGCTATGTGCGCTACCTGGAAAACCGTCTGCGGGAAGTGTTCGGTTTCATCGGCACACCCATCCGCCTGAGCATCCAGAAGAAACAAAAGGGCGACGAAGCGCCCCTTGAGGAAGCCAAGGTGCGCCGCATCCTGGATCCCGGCGAAGGCCTGAAACCGGGCTTCCGCAACGAAGCTTTCCGTGGTCAAAAAGAAGACAAGGCCAAACCGAAGGTGAAGCGCAAGGTCGTCGAAAAGCCGAAGCCCGCCGCCAAGCAGAAGCCTAAAAAAGGCAAGGAATTGCCCCGGAAACGAGTGCGGCAGAAATCCCTGAAGCGGGGATAAGGAAGAGAAATTTATAATCCTTGATGCATTCCATTTCGCAGGTATGGTTGGGCCAGTTTTCAAGGAACCCCATGCGCACCGCGTTGACTGGTTTGATGTGTCTGATCGCTGCGGGCCTTTGTGCCCAGGATCACCCGATCCTTATCAAAGCCTCACGGATGCTCGATGTGCGCACCGGAAAGATCATCTCTCCAGCCCAACTGTGGGTGAAAGATGGACGCATCCAGGGCGGCGAAGCTCCTGCCAGCGCTGAAGTCATTGATCTGGGGAACCGCACGCTGCTGCCGGGTCTGATTGATTGCCACGTGCATCTCACGATCCAGGCGGGCCTTCCAGAGATCGCGCAGCTCAAACATTCGAAGGCTAGCCAGATAATTGATGGCGTGGTGAACGCCAAAAAAGTTTTGCAGGCTGGCTTTACCACCGTGCGGGATTGCGGGAGCGGCACGAATTTCGGCGACGTGGCCCTGCGGGACGCCATCAACCGCGGCGATATCGAAGGCCCGCGCCTGTTCGTATCCGGCGGAGCCCTATCCATCACCGGCGGGCACGGTGACACCAACGGATTTCCGTGTGAAACGCACTTTGGCCAGATCAATCTCGTGGATTCCCCCGAGCAGGCCGTGCGCACCGTTCGGGAGTGGAAGAAACGCGGCGTGGATCAGATCAAGATCATGGCCACCGGCGGCGTCCTCTCGAACCACGATGATCCAGGCGCGCCGAGTTTTTCGCCTGAAGAATTCCGCGCCATCGTTCAGGAAGCCAACCGTCGCGGCATGGATGTCTGCGCCCATGCCCATGGTGATAAGGGAATCCTCGAAGCCACACTGGCGGGCGTTCGCAGTATCGAACATGGTTCTCTGCTCAGCCCCGCCACGGCTGCTGAGATGAAGAAACGCGGCACCTTTCTTGTCCCCACGCTTTACGCATTGGAATCCATTCTGCTGCCGGGAAATCCGCTTCACATTCCCGAAGGCAGTCTTGCCAAAGCGCGCGCCCTTCTGCCGCTGCGCCGCGCTGGCTTCAAGGCAACGCTGGACGCGGGTATCCCCGTGGCATATGGCACCGACAT
>JANOLT010000030.1:0-2220 GCA_031419915.1 Holophagaceae bacterium | reverse complement strand
CTTAAGCTTGCCCGCTGATTTTTGGAAATGGATCTTGGCCGCCGGCTCGGCCCGACGCGAGCCAGCTTGCACTCCACCGACATCGCCAAAGCTTAGTGGAGGGCGAGGGATGCCGTGGTGCGGTAGCATTCTGTGTCCTGGGCTGGACATCGGGAGGATGTGGGCCACTTGGACGTCGAGACGCTTTTCGCAGGGAACTACTTCGCTCAATTGGCAAGTGCGCTTGAGTAAGCGCAGGTAAGTGGCCCAGCAAAAGAATGAAATGCAATAGTGTGCAATCTGCGCGGGCCATGCCGAGTGGCGAAAGCGGAGTTCCGTGACACCTAAATTATGCATAGGAAAAGTCGTTTGGGATTCCAGCCAAGAGACTGAACTCGTGCGAGGCCTAGCCCGCTTGGGTTAAAACAGAGAGAAGCGCATAGAGCGCGGCTGTTGAAGAGCAGTAGAGGAGCAACCCGAATGGTGATTGCGAAAAAAGCGGAAGTGGCTGAAGAGGCCGTGGATATTGTGGTGGATGAAGTTAAACCCGGGGCTAATAAAATCAATGCTCAGACGCCGTATAACTTCGATGGAAAGAACCTGACGGCCTACGGTGGATAGCTGCCTGTAGCGGCGATGCTTGAGAAGCTGGGCTTCGAGGAACTGGTGCACGAAACGGTGAATCTGGAGTTGAAGAGGGAGACGCGGTCGATGGAGCCGTATCAGTTTCTGCTGGGGATGGTGCTGGCGGTGTATGTGGGATTCTCACGATTGAATCACTTACAGTATGTGGCGCGGGAACCGATGCTGCTGGGGATCTTGCGGGTAGCGCGGCTGCCGGTGCAATCGACGTTTTGGCGTTTTCTCGAGTCGCTGCATTTGACGGTGGCGGGGCAGTTGGGGCGGCTGGAGGCGCGTTTGCGGCAGCGGGTGTGGGACGCGGCGAACGTGAAGCTGACGGAAGTGACGCTGGACACGGACACGACGGTGCATACCTTGTACGGGTCGCAGATGGGCGGGTAAGTTACAACCCGAAGAACAAGGGCAAGCGGAGTTATCAGCCGATACTGACCTTCGTGGCCGAGACACGGGAGTTCGCCGGCGGCGGATTGCGCAAGGGTGACCGGCCGGACGGTGAGGAGATTGCCGAACATCTGAAGTCGGTGATCGATCATCTGCCGAAGAGCGTAAAGAAGATCCGGGCGCGGGCCGACTCGGGATTTTACTGCTGGGACGCGGTGAGGACGTATGAAGGGAAAGGGTGCGAGTTTGTGCTGGTGGCGCGCAAGACGCCACGCCTGGTGGATGAGTTGCAGGCGGCTCCTCCAGCCCTCCGGCAGAAGCGGCCCCAAGGATGCCGGACCGTTATTCAGCCAATCGTCCCGCAGGATCTCCCCCTGCTCCCGGAGCCCAGTGGCGAAGGCCCTCGAAGCTTCTAGGAGGACTGAAGACAGTTCAGGTTCGATGAGATCGCAGTCCCGCGTCTCCCGGCTGATGATTCCCAGCAGCGCGAGCGCGGCACCGCCCGTCGCGATGGCCTCCAACGTGAGGCTCCGTTCCACAAGGAAAGCGTCGAATCGGGGAATGATTTCGGTAGGTTTCATGGTGGCCTTACTCTCGGTTAGTGGGTATCAGTATAACCGATACCAATTTTTTCACCAGGCTGGCCAAGCCAAGGCCAAGGGCGCCACCCGCCACATCGGCCATCCAATCGTAAAGGTCGCAGGAGCGGCCGGGTACAAAGTACTGATGGATCTCATCGCTGGCACCAAAGATTGCCACCCCGATGAGGATCACACTAAGACGCCGAACCACGGGCATGTCAGGGTGCGTGCGGCGCAATGCGATTTCCGTGAAGCCGGCCAGAACGCCGAAGGCCGCCATGTGCGCAAGCTTGTCGAAAGGCGGTGGCAGCGATACGTCGAAGGGATAGCTCGACCGGCTGCTGAGCCACACGATGGTGGCCGCCACAAAAAACGGAAAGATCCATATCCAATTTCGACGCATGACTCAATTCCACCACGGAAGCCGGAGATTCACGAAGCAGCATTCCAAGCCGACAGATCCATCACTTCCAAAAAACGACCCAGAACCCATCAGCCCATGTGACAGGCTCCACGCCACCCGCAACCCGTTGGATTCAGGCATACTGGTGCGAAGCCGTGCCCTTCTGGGGAAGACAGAATCCCGCTCTCGTTTTTTATAGACAGGATGTTATCTATGCGTTTCAAAACCGTGTCC
>JANOLT010000029.1:0-6415 GCA_031419915.1 Holophagaceae bacterium | reverse complement strand
CCCTTTGATTTCATTCCCCCAGAACCGGAAACGCCGAGCATGCCAGCGCCTGGCGATAAGGTCTTGGGGGTGGGCGGTGAACCCCCAACGCTGCCTGGATTCCCGACCTTACCCAGATCCATTCCCGCCACCGGCCCAGTGGTGGATGACGAACTGGCAGCCCTGCTCTCGGACATTGATTTCCAGATGGACTATGGCAGTCCCGATGAAGCCAAAGGGGAAATCGAAGCCGCGCTTCAGCAGTACCAGGATCACCCGGAACTGCTGGCTCGCCTGAACCGCGCCGAAGAAGCCCTGCGCAAGATCGGCCTGGAAGCGAAATCCAAAAACGACGACGACTTCAGCCATTCCTTCTTCGATCTCACGGACGTGCTCGGCGACGCCCTGCTGGAGACCGGCGAGGGCGAGGAAATGCACGATGCCACCAACGTCGTGGAGAAGGTCCAGAGCGTAGACGATCTCTTCGCCGCCTTCCGTGAAGGCGTGGAAAAGCAGGTTCAGGGCGACGACTACGACACCCACTACAACCTGGGCATCGCCTACAAGGAAATGATCCTGCTTGAGCCAGCCATCGAAGAATTCAAGAAGGCCATGGCTGATCCGGAGCGAACCCAGGAATGCTGCTCCATGCTGAGCATCTGTGAGCTCGAGTTAGGCAACCAGGAGGCTGCCATCGAGTGGCTCAACAAGGGTATCCACGCTCCCGGTTTTCCCCCTGAGGACAGCATCGGCCTGCGCTATGACCTGGGTGAATTGTTCCTGTCCATGGGCCGCCATGAGGAAGCCAAGATCGAATTCAAGGCCGTCCACGAGCTGGATCCGAATTACAGGGAAGTCGCGGCCCGGCTGGGCTGAGCCCTCAACCCACGCAGGTCACACCTGAAGCTCCCCATGGCTGCAGGGCCTGGAGCGCGGGCTGCGCGGGCTTGCCGGGGCGTTGGAGGTGTGTGAGTTCAATCGCTTGTCCATCGCCTGCGGTGAGCCAGGCACCCGCCTTATCCCAGCGCAACGTGCCCGGCGCATCGCTGCTGGATTTCAGGGAACCCACGGCGATCACCTTGAGGGATTGATTTTCCAACAGCAGTTCCGCTCCGGGCCAGGGCTGTAGGGCACGAACACGGCGATGCAGCTCCAGCGCGGGTCTGGATGGCTCGATGCGCGCCATTTCTTTGGTAAGTTTAGGGGCGAACGTGGCGGCTGCGTGATCTTGCGCTTGGGGGTGGGCTGTTCCATCCAGTAGTGCGGGCAGGTGCTTTTCCAACAATGCCACCGCATCCTCCGCCAATTGCGCAAGCAGTGTTTCCGAAGTGTCCTGCATTGTGATGGGTCGTCGGCTCATGGCCAGCACGGGACCTTCATCCAGGCCTTGGGTCAACCGCATGAGGCTCACGCCGGTTTCCGCATCGCCCGCCAGGATGGCGTGGTTCACGGGCGCCGCGCCCCGCCAGCGGGGCAGCAACGAGAAGTGCAGATTCCAGGCGCCAAGGCGACAGGATTCCAACATCCAGGAAGGCAGGATGTGACCGTAGGCCACGACGATGGCCAGATCAATCTCCAGAGAAGCCCAAAGCGCCTTCATCTCTTCGGACTTCCAACGTTCCGGCTGATGAACGGCGATGCCCATCTCAAGAGCAGCTATTTTTATTGGCGGCGCTGTGAGCACGCGGCCTCTTCCTGTGGGCCGATCGGGATTGGAGAAGACCGCATGGACCGGCTGCGCCGCAGTCAAGGCGCGGAGCACAGGCACGGCGACCTGGGGAGTACCGAGAAAGGCGATGCGTGTCACGAGGATTTGCGCTGCTTTTGGTATCTTCGCTGGATGACTTGGCGCTTCACGGGGCCAAAGTACTCCACGAAGAGCCGTCCGCGCAGGTGGTCGATTTCATGGCAGAAGGCGCGGGCCATCAGATCCTCACCCCAGACCTCGTCCCAGGTTCCATCGGGTCGCCGATTCTTGATCGTGACTTTTTTCGGGCGTTCCAGCACTTCATGGATGCCAGGAATGGACAGGCAGCCCTCGGGGCCGATTTGACTACCTTCTGTCTTAAGGATCTCGGGATTGATGAGAATGAGTTTTTGGGATGGATCCTCTCCGCCGGAGCAGTCAATCACTGCGAGATTGAGATTCACGCCCACCTGGGGGGCCGCCAGCCCAACGCCTTCTTCGTCCAGGGCAGTCTCGAACAAGTCCGCCACCAGCTGATCCAGCTCCGGGGACCAGGCGCCCACATCGGCACTATTCATTTTTAATCGGGGGTCACCCCAGGTAAGTACGGGTCGGACGGCCATGCATTCCTCGATCTTTAAGTTTAGGGGGGGAGCGAAGCTTTGATAAGCTTGAAGATTCGGGCCAATGGCCACTCAGCTCCGCAGTCCAGCGGAGCTACCGGGCTTTGGACCCACTCCTGGAGAGTTCCTTCATGCTCCGTAATTTCCGAAAAGCCTTTCAAGGCAACCAGACGCCCACCGTTATTTTGATGACGCTCACTCTGGGGGGGATGGTGGCTTACCTTGCCCCGAGTGGCAGACCCGAGGCCGCAGACCATGTGGTGGCGCGGGTCTACGGTCACGAGATCCTGAAAGGTGATTGGGATCTCAGCACCCTTTACATCCAGCGCAGCTTGGGAGAAAAGACCCGCACGGACGAGGGATTGGCCTACGCCCAGAGCACGGCCCTGCGAATGCTCATTGACAAGGCCATCAAGGAAGAACAGGCAGAGCGCCACCATGTCTTGGTGACGGACCAGGAAGTGCGCGAAGATTTGTTGTCCACGCTGAAACGTTACGAATTTTTCAAGAATCCCGACGGCACACTACGTCCCCTTGCCGAAATCGAACGCACCCTCCAGGCCAGCCAGACCTCCCTTAGGGAGTTCGAGAAGCAAGCCAAGGAACGGCTGATCCAGCAAAAGCTCAACGCCCAGATGGGCAGCGAAATGCCGGTGGATGAAGTCTGGATCAATGCGGAAAATCGTGCACGAAACGAAAAAATCAGTATCGAGGTCGTGAGTCTGGCACCGGATCCCGCCGCGGTCCAGGATCCGGGCGACGCAAAGCTGGAAAGTCACCTCAAGGAATCCGGATCGCGTTTCCAGCAGGGTCCCCGCCGGGTGATCCAGTTCATTTCCGTGGACATGGCTTCCTTCGGGAACACATTGAATCCCGATGACACAGCGCTGAAGGCCGCCTATGAGTCCAAGAAGGCTGAATACTCCGAGTTGAAGGCCAGCCACATCCTGTTCATGGCAAAAACGGATGAGGAATTCACCGCAGCCACCGAGAAAGCCCAGAAGCTGCGCGAGGAGCTCGTCAAGGGCGCCGACTTCTCAAAGAAGGCCGAAGCCTTGAGCGAGGATCCTTCCGCCAAGGGCAACAAGGGCGACCTGGGCTGGTTCAAATCCGGGCAGATGGTGAAGCCTTTCCAAGATGCTGCCGATGCACTGAAGGAAGGCGAATTCAGCCAGCCGGTGCGCACCAATTTTGGTGTCCACATCATCCGGCTCAATGGCCGGCGCACGAAGACCTTCGAGGACGTGAAAGAATCGTTGCTCGCTGGGCTTGCGCAAGAACGTTTTTCAACTCGGGCCAAGGAAAAGTTGGCCCAGCTGCGCAAGCGCACCGGCGACCGTGGGGACATGAACGCAGCAGCCCGGGCGCTGGATCTGCAGGTGAAGACCAGCAAACCATTCCCGAATGATTCATCCGCCCAAATCGAAGGCATCCCTTTCGCCGGCATGGTGGTGAACGAGGTCTTCAAGCTCAAGGTGGGCGACATTTCCAAGGTGCAGAATGTGGGCAGCACTTTCGTGGTTTTCAAGGTGCTTTCGGAACTGCCCAGTGACGTGCCCCCCCTGAAGGAAATCCGCGTGAAAGTATTGGATTCCTGGAAAGCGACAGAAGCCAAGCGCCTGCTCTTGGAACACGCCACGGCCCAGCTCAAGGGTGGCGATATAAAAGCCCTGGGTGAAATGAAATCCATCCCGGACACAACCGTAAAAACTTATCCAGAAGCCGCGTCCATTGGCATCCGCAAAGAACTTCTCGCCACTGCCGTCGGCCAGATCAGCGCCCCGGTGTGGGGCAACGATGGCAAGCTCTGGATTGGAAAAATCACCGCCCGCACCCCCGCACCCGAAATGAATTTTCAGCAGCGCCGCGCCCTGCTGGAAGAGTTGCAAAAGCAATTGGTCGCCAAGCAGCTCGACACCGAGGTGCAATTCCTGGAAACCGAAGGCAAGCTGCGGCCCGGTTTCAGCTCCCTGTGGGGCCGCGTCAACGGCATCTGGATCAATCCCAAAATTAGCCAAATGGAGCAGGCGGATCTCGGGGAATGAGGTACGAGGTGTGAGGTATGAGGGCTGAACCTCACCACCTCATACCTCATAACCTCACCACCTGAGTCGCCCATGGATGATGACAGCGCTCATCCAGATCCAGGCTGGGCGCTGTTTTGCATTGATCGGAGCCCCTGGGGCAGCGGTCCATCAACAGGCAGCCACCGGGTTCCAAATCGCGCGTGCGCTCTACGCCCCAGCGCCGTGGCTGAGATGAAAACTCCAGATTGGGCACCGCTTCCCAGAGACCGCGCAAGTAGGGGTGACGCAGCTCTGAAAGCAGGGGTTTCGTTGGGCCCTTCGCCATCATTTCGCCGCCGTACAGCACCAGCAATTGGTCACACAGGCGGCGCACGGCAAGCAGATCGTGACTGACGAACAGCATCGCCATGCCTTCGGCCTTCAGTTCCAGCAGCAGTTCCAGCATGTGGCCGGCCAGCGTCGGATCCAGCGCCGACAGGGGCTCATCCAGTACAAGGATTCTGGGGGAGAGCATCAGCGCACGTGCCAGCGCCAGTCGTTGCGCCAGCCCGCCGGACCACTGGTGCGGTTTCTGATTCAGGGCGCTTTTCGGAAATCGGACCCTCGCGGCCATCTCTGTTGCTGCCACTCGCCTAGCCTTTCGATCACCGCGAGCATGGATGACCAGCGGCTCTTCCAGAATCTCAAAGCCCGTCATGTGGGGTGACAGACTGGCCAGGGGGTCCTGGAACAGCGCCTGAATGCGCGGTCTGTGGGGCCTGCGAGCCTTTTCTGGAATGCCCGACCAGGCTTCACCTGAAAGCAGCACATGGCCTGTGGTCGGCTCCAATAATCCGAGAATCAAATTCATCAGCGTGGTCTTGCCCGCGCCGCTCTCGCCCACGATGCCCCAGGCCTCTCCCGGCTGGACCTCGAAAGAAATTCCCCGCAGATGCCAGCGATCAGCGCGATGAAGGGAAAGATGGTCAGCGGAGAGTAGGGTCACAGCTCGCCTAGGCTATATGCTCTGTGCCCAGGTACGGCACCAGCGCTTTCGGGATCTTCACACTGCCATCGGCTTGTTGGCCGTTTTCCAGGACCGCCACCCAGGTGCGGCCCACGGCGAGGCCGCTGCCGTTCAGCGTATGCAGGAAGATGGCCTTCGCTTTCGGATCGGTGGGCTTGTACTTGATGTTGGCGCGCCGTGCCTGGAAGTCGCCAAACCAGCTGCAGGAACTGATCTCGCGGTAGGTGTCATGGCTGGGCAGCCACACTTCCAGGTCGTAGGTCTTGCGGCTTGAAAATCCCATGTCGCCGGTGCAAAGCAGTACGCGACGATAGGGCAGTTCCAGCTCTTCCAGGATGGCTTCGGCATTGCCCGTGAGCCGCTCCAGTTCAGCTTCCGCCTGCTCCGGCGCGGCGAAACTCACGAGCTCGACTTTGTGGAATTGATGCTGGCGGATGAGACCCTTGGTGTCGCGGCCATGGCTGCCGGCTTCGCTGCGAAAGCAGGGCGTCAGCGCGCAGTGGCGCAGGGGTAGCTGGTCGAAAGAAAGTACCTCGTCGCGGTAGAGATTCGTCACGGGCACTTCGGCGGTGGGGATCAGATAAAGGTGGGATTCACCATGGGGCATCTTGAAGAGATCCTCTTCAAATTTTGGCAATTGTCCCGTTCCATAAAGGCTTTCGGCATTCACGAGATAGGGTGGAATCACTTCGAGATAGCCGTTGGCCGATTGCCGATCAAGCATGAAGGCCGCCAGGGCCCGTTCCAATTTCGCGCCCCAACCCATCAATACGCTGAAGCGCGCGCCACTCAATTTCGCGGCGCGATCCAGATCCAGGATGCCGAGCCGGGTGCCCAGGTCCACGTGATCAATGGGGTTTGCAATGGATGGAAGCTGGCCCCAGCGCTTGATCTCCACGTTGCCTTCATCGCCCGCGCCCACGGGCACCGAGGCATCCGGCAGATTTGGGATGGTGGCGATGAAGGCGCGAAACGCGGCCTCGGCCTCCCTTTCCGATTGTTCAAGCGCCTTCAGTTGATCGCCCATTTCCCGTTGGGCCGTGATGATGTCATCCGCGCTTTCCCCGGCCCGCTTCAGCTTGGCGACTTCTTC
>JANOLT010000028.1:0-6767 GCA_031419915.1 Holophagaceae bacterium | reverse complement strand
CACGAACCGGGGCCTTCCGGCTGGTGATCTCGGACGTATCGCCCTGGCCATCTCGCCCAGCAATCCGAAAGTCGTCTACGCCAACGTGGAAGCCAAGGACAGTGCCCTCTACCGCTCCGATGATGGTGGCGAAACCTGGATTCGCGGCCACAGCGGCGCCAACACGATCATCCGTCCCTTTTATTTCAGCGCCCTATTCGTAGACCCGAAAGACCCCATGCGGGTCTACAAACCGGGCCTGAACATGACCGTCAGCGACGATGGTGGGAAAACCTTCAGCGTCATCGGTGGAAGCGCCCATGCCGATTGGCACGCCACCTGGATAGACCCCGAAAACACCGAGCGCATCTATTCAGGTACCGATGGCGGCTTTTACGGCACCGAGGACCGCGGAGCCAACTGGCGATTCATGCGCAACCTCCCCATCGCGCAGTACTACCACGTGGCCCTGGACATGGCCGTGCCCTATCGCGTGTTCGGCGGCCTACAGGACAACAGTTCCTGGATGGGGCCATCACGCACCGGGGGTTCCATCCAGAATCGCCACTGGAAAAATCTTTACGGCGGCGACGGATTCTGGGTGCAGCCTGATCCCACGGACGCCAACTACGTTTATGCCGAAAGCCAGGGCGGCCATGCGGGGCGCATCAACCTGACCTCGGGCGAATCCCGGTTCATCCAGCCGCAACCCGGCGCGGGCGAACCCAAGTTCCGCTGGAACTGGAACACGCCCTTGCAGCTCAGCCCCACCGACAAGACCACGCTCTACATGGGTGCCCAGTACCTCTTCCGATCCCACGATCACGGCCAGACCTGGGAGCGGCTAGGCGGCGATCGTGGCGACCTGACCACCAATGATCCCAAAAAGCAGCAGCAGGAGGATAGCGGCGGCCTCACGGTGGATAATTCCTCCGCCGAGACCCACTGCACCATCTACACCATTTCCGAGAGCCCCAAGAACGCGAAAACAATCTGGGTGGGCACCGATGATGGCAACGTACAGCTCAGCCGGAACGGCGGGAAAAGTTGGACCAACCTCGTCGCCAACGTTCCGGGGCTTCCGAAAAATACCTGGGTGTCCTGGATCGAAGCCAGCCCCTTTGACGAAGGCACAGCCTTCGCGACCTTTGATGGTCATGGCACCGGCGATATGTCCCCGCGCATCTACAAGACGAGCGACTTTGGCAAGTCATGGACATCTCTCTCAACGCCGGATCTCAAAGGCTTCGCGCATGTGGTGAAGCAGGACCCGGTGAATCCGGCCCTGCTCTATCTCGGCAGCGAAGCGGGCCTGTTCATCAGCCTGGACGGTGGCGCCCAATGGGCGGCCTTCAAGGGCGGCGATTTCCCGCCGGTCCCGGTGCGCGACATTGCCATCCACCCCCGCGATAAAGATGTGGTCCTGGCCACCCATGGCCGAGGTTTGTGGATCATTGATGACATCACCCCCTTGCGAATGCTCACCCCGGATGTGCTCTCGAAAAACGCGGCATTCCTGCCCTCCCGGCCATCCACGTTCAACGAGCTGGGCAACGATGGATGGAGTGATGGGGACGCGGAATACAATGGCCGTGGCCCACGGGATGGCGCCGCCATTGCGTACTACCAACAGAAGCGCCACATTTTTGGTGATCTCAAATTCGAGATCTTTGATGGAGCCGGAAATCTCGTGGACACCCTTCCAGGCGACAAGCGCAAGGGCCTTAACCGGCTTTACTGGGCCATGCGCATCAAGGCCCCCAAGGTGCCCACAGGCGCTTCGATCGCCGGCGGCGCTTTCCTTGGGCCCCGGGTTTTAGAAGGCAGCTTCACCGTGAAGATGACGAAGGGCAAGGAAACTTTTGCCGCCAATCTTCAGATCCTCCCAGACCCACTCAGCCTGCACACGCGGCAGGATCGTGAGGCCCAATTCGCAGCGGCCATGGACCTCTACCGTGTGCTCGAAAGCATGACCTACACGGTGGACCGTATTGTGGATCTGCGGGATCAGAGCAAGAACCTGGCGTCCAAAGCTTCGGATGAATCCTTGAAAAAGCGCCTCCTGGCTTTTTCGTCCACGCTTGAAACGCTGCGCAACAAGTATGTCCCCGTGAAAGAAGGCGGCGGCATCACGGGCGAAGAGCGTCTACGAGACTTTGTCGCCCTGCTCTATGGCGCCATCACGGGCTACCCGGGCAAGCCCAGCAATGCCCAATTGGATCGCAAGGAAGCCCTGAAAAAAGATATCGCGGTGGCGGATCATCAAGTCGAATCCTACATCCAGAAAGAACTGCCTGGATTGAATCAGGACCTGGCTTCCCAACAGCTTTCACTAATGCCACTAAGCCGCGAAGACTGGCTGAAAGCCCAGAAGAAATAAGGATCTTTTCATTGAAATTGAATAGGCCCCGGGTTTTCCCGGGGCTTTTTTATTCTGTGTGGAGTGAGCCGATAAACCACACCTGGGTCCATCGCCCTAGGCGGATTCCCCGGCCACAAAACCCGTGCTGAAGGCGGCCTGCAGGTTGTATCCCCCCACGGGCCCATCAATGTCCAAAAGCTCCCCGCAGACTTGAAGGTTTTCCCAAGAATGCACCCGCATCGTATGAGGGTCCACGGCCGAACGCTCGACACCGCCCGCAGCAACCTCGCCACGATCCAGAGGGACCACGCCAGGCAGACCTAGCGGAAAGGCGCTGACCCAACCCACCAGCCTGGATCGGATGCCCTTGGGGAGATCCTTCAGTCGCAAATCGCGAAGCCCTTCTTCATTCAACTCGCATGACAAGGCTTCGGCCACACGCTCAGGAACCCAACGCTGGAGCCAGTTTCGGGTGGATAGGTGCGGGTTTTTAACCTGCTCACAGCGAAGTTCAGAATCCAGCTCCGCTTCTCTGAGACCGGCAAAGTCGTAGGTAAGCCAAGCCCGGCCCCGACGCCGGGCGGCTTCGGTCAGGCCGCTCAATTCCAATGCAGCGGGGCCGCTGATGCCATTCTTGGTGAAGATGATGTCGTCAGAAAAAGCACCGATCCTTCGGCCTCCTTCTCCCTCCAGCAACCTCAAGGTTCCATTTCTGAAGGCCACGCCCTCCCATGCGGGATGGGGCGCCTTGAGTGGGATCGGCGCAAGCGCTGGTGCCCATGGAAGCGTTGGCACACCCAGGTTTTCCAGCCAACCCGCCACCTCGCCCCGCGTTCCGGTTTCGGGGTAACTCGCCCCCCCGGTCGTAAGGATGAAGGCGTCTGCCCGAAGCAGGTTTCCATCCTCAAGCCGGAGGGCTTCCATCCGGGGCGCCCTTCCCTCTAGGCCTACCACGCGGATTCCTGCCCGTACCTGCACTCCAGCCCTTTGCATCACGCCCTCAAAGGCCGCCACCACTGCTGCCGCGCTGCCTGGGCGATCCAATGGAAAGACGCGGCCATTCTCCCGCACATAGCTCTCGACGCCTTCGCGGCGCAGGAGTTCGACCACGTCTGCATTGCTGAAGCAATGGAAAGAAGGCCTGAGAAAACGGGCCTGGTCCTTGGAAAAGGCCGCAAGCACAGCCTTCACAGACCCATCGTGGGTGATATTGCATTTCCCGCCGCCGCTGATGCGAAGCTTCACGCCAAGCTTCTGATTGGCCTCCAGAAGCGTCACGCGATGGCCCTTCAGGGCTGCCCGCCAGGCGGCCACCATGCCCGCCGCGCCTCCACCCACCACGATGATTGCAGCCATGGCTCAACTATCGCAGGAACATGATCAGCGTCTCCCTCGCCACCCAGACCCATACGCCATCCCTCGACCTTCGGGCCCTCTTCTCGGGCGCAGAGGGATTTTGAAGCCTCACTGCGGCAGCTCAAAGATCAGGTGGTGGTTGCGAGGCGAAATGGGGGGTGGATGGAGGTACACCATCACAGTCTGAGTGAGCCAATCCCACTGGAAGCCGATACGCACCTCAGGCATCCATCCCGCGATCGGTCCCATGGGCCCGAATCATCCAGACAGAGCGCTAAGCCCTCGCAGTAAAACCCTAGTCCTTGTCGTGACCGCGGTGCTAGTTCCGACCGTGATCCTTGTCCTTTTTGTCGCCCTTGTACTTGTCGCGTTTCTTGTATTTGTCGTGGCCCCTGTGGCGACCGTTGTCATCCCGATCTGGCCGACGCTCGGTGCGAGGGCCTTCATTAGGGGCACGCGGAGCCGTAGGCGCAGGAAGGGGCTTCTTGGTGATCCCCAGGGGATCAGGAAGGTTCAAAGGGTTGGGGAGCTGAGCGAAGAGCAGAGATCCACCGAAAACCAAAGTTGCGATGGTGCGGGCAATGTGGGTCATGGGTTCTCCATTGGCGGGGCTGCGGAAGGGCAGCTAGAACCCGCCGTACGAAGCCTCAATTCTACCATGTGTAGGGATTCTAAACGCCCCCATATGGTTTCCCTGGATGTTGATGGGCCAAGGAAGTTGCTTCCGTTCATGGTTCTGAGCTGGCGAGTTGGGGGTTTTCGGGCTTCAAGGATCGTGGTGTGCCATCAGGCGCGCCAAGCCTTCGGCCACCGTGACCAGCGGCGTGTAGCCCAGATCCCGGCGCGCCGCGGAGATGTCATACCAGTGGGCGGTGGCGAGCTGTCGGGCCAGGAAGCGCGTCATCATCGGTTCGTCGGTGCGCCCCAACATCCGCCAGATGAATTCCATGGCGGCACCCACTGCGTAGGCAGCCTTCGGCGAGATGGATTTATCGCAGGGAAGTAGGCCCCCGGCATTCAGGATGCCGTTGATGAGGTCCCGCTGAGGCATGGGCTCGCCTTGGGTGATGAAGTAGGCCTTTCCGGCGCACGAGGAACCGGGGGCCAGGCAATCCAATGCAAGCAAGTGCGCGTGAGCGGCGTTGTCAATGTAGACCGAATCAATGAGCTTCATGCCGCCGCCCACCAGTCGCAGGCGCCCGGCCTTGGCCCGCGACAGGATGCGGGCAGTGAGCTGCGGGTCGCCGGGCCCCCAGATCAGGTGCGGGCGCAGCGCCACTGTGGCGAGATCAGGACTGTTCGCCGCGAGCACCATCCGCTCCGCCTCGGCCTTCGTCGCGGGATAGGCGGTCTCGAAATGCGTGGCAAGGGGTGCGCTTTCATCCACGCCTTCGATGTCGCCGCCCCCGTGGATCACCGAAGGGGTGCTGGTGTAGACAAGGCGCTGGATGCGATGCCTGCGGCAGGCCTCGATGACGTTTCGCGTGCCAACGACGTTGGCGCGGTGATAATCCGCGTAGGCGCCCCAAACACCAGCCTTGGCACCGATATGGAGGATGGCCTCGCAGTCCTTTGCCGCCGCAAAAACCGCCTCCACATCCGCCAGATCCGCCTGCACGATTTCCACTCCCAAGTCCCGCAACGCGGGCACGTCGCTCCGCTGCAAGGAGCGCACTGAATCGCCCCGCGCGAGCAGCTGCCGGACCACAGCGCCTCCCAGGAAGCCACCGCCACCGGTGACCAGGATCATGAAAGCTTGCCCTGGACCCAGACCGTCAATTTTTCGCGGCCGATCTTGGCGTTGTGGCGGATGTCCACGGGGAAACCGGGATGCACCATGAAGTGCCGAATGCCCCGGGTGTGGGCGAAGTTCGCACCCATGGCCTTGAGTGCCTCGAAGAGATCCTGGTCCCGCAGATTCACATCCGCTTCGCTATCCGGGTCCCGCTCGATGAGCAGCACCGGCACCTTCATGCCGCCGATGATCGCGCCCACCAGGGCCGTGCGGAACACCGCCACATGGGTGTTGAAGATCTCCTCCACCGGGGCCGAGAACAGCGTGATGTCGCTCAGCTCCACGCGATGGGACTTGCGCCCGCAGAACCAGAGCCGGCCCTCGGCATCAAAGTAGCCCACATCGCCCATGCGGTGCACGATTTCGCCTTCCCGCAGGATCTTTGCCAGATGCGTCGCCTGGGGCCGGCCGTAGTAGCTGGCGGTGACCGTGGGGCCCGATACGGTGATCTCGCCCACCTTGCCCACGGGCATTTCCTTGACCTGGGACCAATCCTCCAGGGGTTCGTCGGTGATCTCGATGATGCGCACGTCGTTGGGCACCACCACGCATCCCACGCACACACCCGCGCCACGGTCCGTCAGTTCCCGCGTCTCGCGCAGGATGTCCCGGCTGCTGATGCTGGTGACGGGCAGCACCTCTGTGGCGCCGTAGGGCGTATGGATCTCCGCATCCGGCGATAGCATCTGATGCATGCGCTCCAACGTGATTGCCTGTACCGGTGCGCCGGCCGTGAGGATGCGCCGCACCGTGGGCCACGTCACGCCGTGCTTCACGCCATGGCGCCCCACGGTGGCGAGCAGCGCGGGCGAGGCGAACACATTCGTCACGCCCCAGTCTTCGATGGCGGCCCGGATCTTTTCCGGATCCACATGGGCGGGGCGCGTGAAATCCATATCCGGCACCACGGTGGTCATGCCCAGGGCGGGGTCGAAGAGCGCGAAGAGTGGGAAGGTGGGCAAATCGATCTCGCCCGGCTGGATGCCATAGGTATCGCGGATCAGGTCCACCTGCGCCATGAAATGCCCGTGGGTGTAGACCACGCCCTTGGCAATTCCGGTGCTGCCGCTGGTGAACAGGATGGCGGCGGTTTCGTCGGCCCCGGTGTCTTCCAGCAGGGGCCCTTCACCCCTTCCCGCAGGCGCCACCTGGGCCAGGGTCTTGCCACCCCAAAACCAGCGGGAGCCCACCGTGACGTTATGGCGAATGGTGCCGCGCCCCCAGCCCAATATGACGCGGGCGGCGTGGGCGGTGGGGATGCCAATGAAGGCTTCG
>JANOLT010000027.1:0-10386 GCA_031419915.1 Holophagaceae bacterium | reverse complement strand
CCCACGAAAGAGAGGGGACGCACCTTTCGGCTCGTCCCCAACTTTCTGTGTGGTCGGCGCGAGAGGATTCGAACCTCCGACCCCACCCACCCCAAGGGTGTGCGCTACCAGGCTGCGCCACGCGCCGTGAACCTTTTACTGTAAGGGCAGGAGCACGATTCATCAAGATAAGAAATCCGGCAGTGTGCAAAGCCGCTGATGCAGGTGCTTCAATGCGGTTGCGATGGCCTCCAGGCTGTCCTTCGGTATGGATGAAGGAATGGACATGGTGGAAGGCTCCGCTGGCCTGGCTGGCTTGGTCAAGCCGAATTTCTTTGGAGACGGCGGCCCTGGCGCTTCAGGCACATCGAGTCCTAATGCCTCATGAAGCCCCCGCGCCAGGTGGCCCGTGAGCAGCAGTTCCTGGCAATCCGACACGGTAAGGCCTTCCGAGATCCAGCCATGGATGCGGTGGAGTCGCGGCAATTCGTCCACGTGGTAATAGCGCAGGTTGCCCTTCGATCGCCGGGGCTTGATCTCCGGAATCTGCGTTTCCCAATAGCGCAGTTCTTTGGGACCCACGCCGATGAGCTTGGCGGCTTCGCCGATCTTGAACCATTTGCGGGTCACGTCTCCCTCGACTCGATGCCCAGGATCTTGAGCCGTTTATACAGGTTGGAGCGGTCCAGGCCCAGCACATCGGCCACTCGCGTCATGTTGCCATTTTGCGTCCGGATTTCGCGCTGGATATAGATGCCCTCGAACCAATCGCGCGCTTCGCGCAGGCTGGAAAAGGATGGGAAGGAGAAAGGATCCGGCTCCGCGACGTGACGCAGCGCCAGCGGGCCCAGATCACGAGCCGTTATTTCAGCACCGCGGCTCAGGATCACGGCGCGCTCCATGAGGTTCTTCAACTCCCGCACATTGCCCGGCCAGTCATGGTTCAACAGTGTGTCTTTAGCATCGGGCGCCAGGCGCTTGGCCGCGCGGCCGTAACTCCGGGAGATGCGCGCTATGAATGCCTCTGCGAGAGTGATGAGTTCTTCGAGGCGCTCCCGCAACGGCGGCACACGAAGTGGCACTACGGCGAGACGAAAGTAGAGATCCTCACGAAAGCGTCCGGCCTTGATTTCTTCGGCGAGATCTTTGTTGGTGGCGGCGATGACGCGCACGTCCACCGCCAGCGCGCCGCCGCCGCCCACGGGCTCGATGCGACCTTCCTGTAGCGCCCTCAGCACCTTGGCCTGGGTCTTCAAGGACATATCGCCTACTTCATCCAGAAAGAGCGTGCCGCCATCCGCCTCGCGGAATTTCCCGCGCTGATCGCGGGTCGCGCCGGTAAAGGCACCTTTCGTATGACCAAAGAGCTCGCTTTCGATGAGTTCCTCGGGGATCGCCGCACAGTTGACTTCCACGAAGGGGTGTTCCCTGCGAGCGCTCCCCTTGTGAAGCAGCCTTGCGATTTCTTCCTTGCCGCTGCCGTTTTCACCGGTGATCAGCACCCGGCCTTCCGTAGGCGCCACCAGCTTGAGATCCGCCTTCAGTCGTTTCATGGCGGCGCTCTCGGCCTGGAAGAATCGTTCGCCTTCAACTTCCTGAATGAGCCGAAGGTTTTCATGCACCAGCTCTGACTGCTTGAGGGCATTGCCCACCACCAGCAACAGCCGATCGAGATCAATGGGCTTCTCGATGAAATCAAAGGCCCCGAGCTTGGTGGCCTGCATGGCCGTATCAATATTGCCGTGGCCGCTGATCATCACCACGGGGAGATCAGGGCGTAGCGACTTCGCCTGCTTCAGGGTCTCCAGCCCGTCAATACCCGGCAACCAGACATCCAAAAGCATGAGATGGATGCCTTCGCTATCGGGATTCTGCAGCAGTTCGAGCGCCTGTTCACCACGCTCCGCCTTCAGCACCGCGTAGTGTTCGTCGTTCAAAGTCTCGCCCAAGCTACGGCGGATACCGGGCTCGTCATCCACGATGAGGATCGTTTGGGGCTGAGGCATACTCCTAGGTTATCTGAGACAATGCTTTCATGCTCGTTGATGCCCATTGCCATTTGACCGGAAGCCATCTGCCCCAGGATCAGGTGAAAACCACTTTGGACCGGGCTCTTGCGGCAGGTGTCACGGGGTTCATCGCCGTGGGCACGGACCTGGAAGACAATCGTGCGGTGCTGGCTTTGGCCCACGGAATGCCTTGCGTCCAGGCCAGCCTGGGTGTCCATCCCCATGAGGCCAAGTCCTGGAATGTGGAAACGGCGATGGAGCTTGAAGCCATGGCGCTGGACCCCAATGTCCGCTTCATCGGCGAGACGGGCCTGGATTGGCATTACGACTTGAGCCCTCGGGAGGAGCAGGAGCACGCCTTCCGCGCCCAGATCCAATTGGCTAAGCGCGTTCGAAAACCCTTGATGATCCACACCCGTTCCGCGCCCGAAGCCACCTTGCGCATCCTTTGGGAGGAAGGCGCGGAGGAAGTTTCCGGCACCATCCATTGTTTCTCCGAAGATATTGCCTTCGCTGAAGGGGCTTTGGATCTGGGCTTCTACTTGAGTTTTTCGGGCCTTGTCACGTTCAAGAACGCTCACGCCATCCGCGACGTGGCCGCTTGGGCGCCGGAAGACCGCATTCTCGTGGAGACCGACTCCCCCTATCTCGCGCCGGTGCCCTATCGGGGAAAGACCAACGAGCCAGCCTTCGTGCGGTTCACCGCCGACCATCTGGCTCAGCTTCGCGGCATCAGCAGTGCCCGGATCGAAGAACTGACAACCCGAAATCTGGAGGCCCTATGCGGCTGGGCTCCCCCCGTTTAGCTGTGCTGGCTTTTGCTGCCGGGTTGGCGGCTCCATTGGCTGCACAGGTGCGACTGACCCTGCCTTGGAGCACGGCTCCAGCCCTTTCCTGGTGGGCGGGTCTCGGCAGTGATGTCGGGGCTGCGGTCAATGCCGGGGCCAAAGATCCAATCCCATCAGGTGTCCCCAGCAATAGCCCCATCGGTCCCATCGGTCCCATCGGTCCCATCAATCCCATCGGTCCCATCACTGTGAAGCTGTCGGCTGATGGAACCCTGCGCATCGTGGGCGCCAAGGGCGTGCGGCGCCTGCGTCTAGGCCTGCCAGGCCGACCGCTGCGGGCCTGGCGTGACGGGGGTATTCCGCTGGATCTGACGACATTGCAATCAACGAATCAGTCCTGGCGGTTCCCGAGCGATACCCCTCTGGCCAAGGGCATTCATGCCCTGCCCTGGGGCGATGAAGACTTCCGAAATGCCCTGAGCGGACTGCTCTGGATCCTCGACGACGGCGAACATTTCCTCACAGTGGTGCATCCCGCCACAGCCCGCGTTGTATTCCTACCCCTGCCCACCGGCCAGGATTTCAGTGTACGAATGGCCCCGGGCTACCTGGAGCTGCTTGAAAATCCGAACGAGGGCTCCTCCAGCGCGCCCCGGAGGTGGTCCCTGCCTTGGCTAGCCCTGCTGCCACAGTTTGCCAAGCTGGCCCGGCCCGAAGAAAGCCCCGCACCCGCCACGGCCCTGCTACCTTTCCCTAAGGATTGAAGTCAAGTGGCACGGCCCTCGCAAATACCCATCGAACTCCATGGAAGCTTTCACTCCGCTTCCGGCATCCATTCACAGGAGGATGAGCCATGTTGACCCAACGCACCCATCAATTTTGGAACCTGCGGCTTCCCCTGTCGCCTCCATTACTGACCGCTGTTCTCGCGGTATCCACGCCCTTCGCTATTCACACTCCGGCCCATGCGGCCACGGTGCTGGCTCAGGATGGCGATGAACAGATTTATCAAGGCGAAGCGCCTTATCGCTATGCCTCGGTGAAGGTGCTGGAAGGCGATGTGCGCATCCGCAAAGGCGATGTGGATGAAACCCTGTCTCGCGGCACGCCCATCGCTGAAGGCGATGTGGTAGATAGCCGCGGTCGTGGCGTCCTGCAACTCGGTGATGGCAGTCGCGTGGCATTCGGTCGCAATACACGCTTCACCGTTGCAGCGCTCTTTACGGAAAAAGATGGCTCCCGCCAAGTGCTGCTCCGCCTGGACCGGGGCAGCCTGCGGGTGAATTACGGTTCCGATAGTGAAGGCCGCATCCGCATTGACACGCCCTCGGGCACCGCGATCCTGGACGGCAAGGCCAACGTCACAGTCGCAGTGGATTCTGATCGCAGCGTGAGGGTGCATGTGGCTGCGGGCCGCATCGTCTTCACCAATGAGCGCGACCAGGCCCGCATCCTGGCGGGCGAACGGCTCACGGTGTACAGCAGCCAGGACCGTCTGGACCGCGTGCGAAGCTACAACACCTACGAACAGGATGACTTCGATTCCTGGAGCGATTCATACATGGTGGCCCGGCGCGGCGCCTCCTGGGACAATGTGCCTGCCGACGTCCGCTATTACAGCGACGACCTGGACGGCAACGGCTCCTGGGTAGACGTGGAAGAAGTTGGCCGGGTTTGGCGCCCCCGCGTAACCTATGCCGATTGGCGCCCCTATTCTCGTGGACGCTGGGGGGCCTACAGCGGTGGGCTCACCTGGGTAAGCGACGAGCCCTGGGGCTATCTCACTCATCACTATGGCCGCTGGGGCTGGGGTGCGAGCTTCGGCTGGTACTGGATCCCCGGTAGCTACTACAGCCCCGCCTGGGTGGCATGGAACTGGAGCGGAGGCTATGCCGGCTGGGCCCCCATGGGTTATTACAACCAGCCCTGCTCTTGGGGCTATGGCGCCTGGAATGGCTATCACGCATGGAACGTGGTGAACGTGAACTACATCAACGCTCCAAACCTCAACAATCGGATGGTGTCCGATCACAATGTCATCGTCAATATGTCCGGCGGCACAGGCGCCACGGCTTGGAATGCCAGCGGTCGAAGCCTCACGCCGCCATGGCGGACGGCCCCCGTCATCGCCACCCGGCAAGAGTTTCAGAATCCCGGACAATTGGGCACAGCCTTCAACCGCACCGTGGCCCAGGATCGTCTGAATACCTACTCCCGTGCGGCCCAATCGAGCACGGGCCGCACGGTGAACCTCACGCCAGTGGATAGGAGCCGCACTGCGCCAATGCCCTTTGAGAATCGTGACCGCGCGTCGTCACCATCCGGACGCGGTGTCATTTCTGATCGTGGTTCCGCGCGTTCTCTGGACCGGACCAACTCTAATGGGCCTGATGGGAAAGGATCCTCTCGCACCACCGATACGCCTCATGTCATTGATCGTACGGATCGTACGAACCGTCCACAGGATCTGAATAATGGCCGCATCGACCGGCCTGCCGATCGTCCACGAGACTTGAATTCCGGTCGCGATTCACGCCCCATTGAACGGCCGGCCGACCGTCCCAAGGAGTCCATCCGCCAGGACGGTCCCACGGATATCCAACGCGAGCGCACCCCTGACCGCCCTCGGGAAATCATCCGGGATGAGCGCCCTGCGCCAACCCGGGACCGACCGCGGGATGAGTCCCGGCCAATAGAACGCCCGGCGCCAAGGGAATATACCCCGGCCCCTCGGCAGGAAAGCCGTCCCGCGCCCCGAGAGGAGCGGTCAGAGCCCCGCCAGGAAAGCCGTCCCGCACCTCGAGAGGAATCGCGCCCCTCACGTCAGGAGAGCCAGCCCGCTCCACGCCAGGAAAGCCAACCTGCCCCCCGGCAGGAATCAAGGCCCTCACCCCCTGCAGATCGCAGCGAGCGCTCCCCCCGCGGATGAAGTCCCAGCAAAAACAAGAAAAGCCCCCGATTGGGGGCTTTTCTTATTGCAGTAGGGCTCAACTCCCAACCGGGATTTCAACCCGGATTTTGCGATTGCGCGATTCCCTTGGCTTCAGGCTTCGGACTTCAGGCTTCAGGTTCGCATCACTCAGCGTACAAATCGATGCATATCAATTTTTGGCCTGAAGCCTGTAGCCTGAGGCCTGAAGCCAGTTTCATCCTACCCAAATGCAGGATCCTGGTTCAAATGACTTCAATCGGATACCCGCCCTTCTGGATGAGTTGGCTGGCGATGCGACCCCTCAGCCGAGCGCAGCTGGTGGGATGGAATTCCGCAAAAGCCTTGATGCCCGCGAGCGCATGACGCAGACCTTCGCCATCGGTGACATCGGCGCAGAGCATGCGGGCATCGCCATGGACGCGATGCCAGGCTTCGTTGACGTAGAGTTCGGTGAAGTCCCGGGCGATCTCCGCCCAGCGATGGCCAGACTCAAGCATCCGCTCGGCGCGCACGACAGCGCTTTCCATGGCGTAAATTTCCATCATCATGTTGCTCATGCGGGCCATGACTTCCTGATTGTCCACAAGCTTCTGGCCCAGCACCTGCACCGCAAGACCCGAGGCCAGCATGCACTGGCGCTTGCTCAGTTCCACGCCGTGTTTGAGCCGCGCGACGGGTCCCGTGAAAGCTGCGGCTTTAGGTGGATTCGAGATCTCCTTGGCCACCTGCTGGCCGAACTGCATCATCGGCAATTCGCCCTTCATGGCGCGCTTCAGCAACGTGCCCGCGATGAGCAACCGGTTGATCTCATTGGTGCCTTCGAAAATGCGGTTGATGCGGCAGTCCCGGTAGACCTTTTCAGGGGGATATTCGGCGCTGAAACCATAGCCGCCGAAGCACTGCACAGATTCGTCAGCAATCCAGGAGAGAGCCTCGCTGCCCCACACCTTGACGATGGACGCCTCGATGCTGAATTCATCAATGGCTTGCATTTTTTTCACGCCTGCTTCGGGATCGGACCAGCTGGTCTGGGACAGTGCGTCATCAATGTAGCCGATGGTGCGCCAATTCATGGCTTCGCCGACGAATATCTTGGTGGCCATGTCGGCCAATTTTTGCTGGATCAGTCCGAAGGAATTCAGGGGCTTGTTGAATTGGTGGCGTTCGCTGGTGTACTTCAGTGTGTATTCGATCACCCGCTTGGCGCCGCCGATGCAGCCCGCGCCCAACTTGAAACGACCGATATTCAGGACGCCGAAGGCGATCTTGTGGCCCTTCCCGATCTCGCCCAACAACCGGTCCTTGGGAATGCGGCAGTTCTCCAGGATGAGCGTCCGCGTAGAGCTGCCCTTGATGCCGAGCTTGTGTTCCTCGGCGCCGGTGCTCAATCCAGGATCATCCTTCTCAATGATGAAACAGCTGAAGTGCTGCCCGTCCACTTTCGCAAACGTGCAGAAGATATCGGCGAAACCCGCGTTGGTGATCCACATCTTGGTACCGTTGAGAACCCAGGTATCACCATCCAGCACTGCTGTGGTTTTCGCACTCATGGCGTCAGAGCCGCTGCCAGCCTCGGTCAGCGCATAAGCGGACAGCAATTGTCCAGCCGCAAGCTTTGGCAGGTAGTTCTTTTTCTGGGCCTCGGTGCCGAAATACACGATGGGCAAGGTGCCGATGCCGGTGCAGGCCCCGTAGCTGACTGAAAAGCTGCCCTGCTTGCTCATTTCTTCAAGCACCAGGAGCGAGCTTTTCTTGTCCAGTTCCAGGCCCTCGTAGGCCTCGGGAATCTCGATGCTCAGGAGGCCGATCTCGCCAGCTTTCCTTAGGAGATCTATGGTGAGGGGAAGGTCCAGCTGGTCAATCTGCGCGTCCCGAGGCAAGACTTCGCCCTCAATGAAATCCCGCGCTGCCCGCCCAAACTCCTTGGAGTCATCGGAAAGGTCTTCGGGGGTGAATTGGGGCAACTGTCCGATGGGGGTCAGCAGGAAAGATCCGCCCTGCACTATCTCGGTGGTCGCGGTGGCCATAAGTTCCTCCAGGAATCGAACGATCATCGCGCCGACTGCGATGCGGTTCCACCCATACCTTGGGTAAGCCAGAAAAACTTGCGATGATTGGAGTTTGGAGGCGGTGTGCCAGACGGAAAACACGTGCAGGCCATGTTCGCGGGCATCGCCGGGAAATACGACCTGCTTAACCACGTGCTATCAGGTGGGATCGATTTTTTCTGGTGGTGGCGCATGGCCCGAGTCAGCGGCGCCGCCCAGGGCAAACGAATGCTCGATGTGGCGGCCGGCACCGGAGATTCCTCCATCGCCCTGGCCAAGCGCGGCGCCGAAGTCATCAGCACGGATTTCACCCATGCCATGCTGCGTCTGGGCCCGGCGAAATTCCGCAAGAAGGGACTGGACCCGCTCATCTGGGCCAGCAGTGATGCGGACGCCCAAGCCTTGCCATTCAAAGACGAAACCTTCGATGGCATCACCATCTGCTACGGCATCCGCAACGTCGAGCGGCGCGAAAGGGCCTACGCGGAATTCCTACGGGTACTGAAGCCCGGCGGCCAGCTCACCATCCTAGAGTTCTCCACGCCAGTGATTCTGGGCTTCCGCGGGCTCTACGGCTGGTACTCCATGAAGGTGCTGCCTCGCATCGGCGCGATGATTTCCGGCGACAAATCCGCCTATACCTACCTGCCCGAAAGCATCCGCACATTCCCCGACCAGCCGCATCTGGCTTCGGAACTGGAAGCCGCCGGATTCAAGGCGGTCCGTTGGACCAACCTCACCGGCGGCATCGTGGCGCTGCATATCGGGGTGAAGCGCTAATTTTTTTCTCTTCTGGCTTGATCGGGTTAACGCACCCAAGATACGTTTCCAGACGCAACAGCGCTAGAATGAGCTTAGAAAAGACCGAGGAGCCTCAAATGACCGTGAAGCCCGATCTATCCAAAGCCGCCGATATTATGAAAAATCTCACGCCGAAAAAAGCAGAGGTATCCACCGACTCCAGACCCGCCCCCCAAGGCGGCAAAAGCCCCATGCCCAAAGTGAAGGCCAGCACCAAGCCCGCGGGAAAACCCGGCGGGGCCGCCCACACACGGAGCAGCAACCGCGGGAAGTGAGATCAGGCCCATAGCCCACAGCCCACCGCCTAAAACAGCGCCTTCCCATCCATTTCTACTGGCTGTTCCAGGCCCATGAGCTTCAGCAGCGTGGGCGCCACATCGCTTAGCGCGCCGCCTGCACGAAGCTGGCGGGCCTCGAAACCCTGAGCCACCAGCACTGCGGGCACGGGGTTCAGCGTATGGGCCGTGTGGGGATTTCCGGCTTCGTCCCGCATGCACTCGCAGTTGCCGTGATCGGCGGTGATGAACAACGCGCCGTTTTGTTCCAGGACCGCTTCGCTGATGACGCGGATGGCGTCGTCCAGGACTTCGCAGGCGGTGGTGGCGGCGCTGATGTCGCCGGTGTGGCCCACCATGTCGCCGTTGGCGAGGTTGCAGACCAGCAACTTGTAGTCACCACTGCGAACGGCGTGGGCCAGACCTCGCGTGACTTCCAGGCAGCTCATCTCCGGCTGCAGATCGTAGGTGGCCACCTTGGGGGAGGGCACCAGCTTGCGCTCCTCGCCTTTGAACGCATCTTCGCGCCCGCCGTTGAAGAAATAGGTCACATGGGCGTACTTCTCCGTTTCCGCGGTGCGGAACTGCTTCCAGCCTTGCTCTGCGATGATCTCACCCAGGATGCGCGTGAGGTTCTGGGGCGGATAGGCCACGGACAAATAGGGATCCAGCAGCACGTCGTACTGCGTGAAGGTGAGCAGCGAAACCTTGGGCCGATGGCGCTGCACGAAGCCGCTGAAATCTGGCGAAACAAGGGCGTGGCACATCTGCCGACCGCGATCCGCGCGGAAATTGAAGAATAGGACGCCATCGCCATCCGCGATGGGATGGAAGGCCGCAAGCTTCGTCGGCGAAACGAATTCATCAGTCTCGCTGCGAGCGTAGGCTTCTGCGATGCCTGAGTTCGCATCGCTGGATTCGAACTCGCCAATGCCACCCACCAGCAGCTTCCAGGCGCGCTCGGTGCGGTCCCAGCGCTTGTCACGGTCCATGGCGGTGTAGCGTCCGCATAGCGATCCGATGGCGACGAGCGGACAATCGCGGAGCTGGAAGCTGAGCCATTGCAGGTAACCATCAGCACTTTTCTGGGCGGTGTCGCGGCCATCAAGAAAGGCGTGGATGGTCGTAGAGATGCCCATGTCCTGTGCCCATTTGGCGAGCGCCACCAGATGGTTCTGGTGGCTGTGAACTCCGCCGTCGCTAACGAGACCTAGCAAATGAAGGCGCTTGCCCGATGCCTTGAGACCCGCAAGCAGCCTGGCGATGGGGCCATTCTCCCTAAAAGTGCCGCGCCGGATGGCGGCGTCGATGCGCGTCAATTCCTGCCACACCACGCGCCCCGCCCCCAGGTTCGTGTGGCCCACTTCGGAGTTGCCGAACTGGCCCTCGGGAAGCCCCACCGCTTCGCCGGAAGTGATCAATTGTGTGCAGGCGTATCGCTTGCGCAGCTCACTGAAATGGGGCATTCCCGCCGTGAACGTGGCGTCGAACGCATTGCGCGGCCCGTCACCAAAGCCATCGAGAATCAGGAGTGTGATGGGGCCGGAGATCATC
>JANOLT010000026.1:0-1697 GCA_031419915.1 Holophagaceae bacterium | reverse complement strand
ATGAAATTGGCTTCAGTCATCAGGCTGCAGGCTTCAGGCAAAGAATCGCATCGCATTGGATTGTGCTGTTGGTGATGCGAACCTGAAGCCTGTAGCCCGAAGCCTGAAGCCAGCGGGGGTCATGCAATCGCAAAATCAGGGATCAATGCAACACTTAGGCCCGTTACCCTAAGGGCCTTTCCCTTTGGTGCAACGGGGCGGACCCATTTCCAGAAACGCTAGGGCCAGCTCAATCCCGCTAACTTCAGCAGTGTCCGAAACGTTCCCACTTTCAGGGGATGGTTTCCGTGGACTGGGACTGTCAGCTTGGCCCGCTCCCCTGGCTTGCCGAGGACGTGATGGCTTCCCTTTATTCGCTCCAGCCGCCACCCGTGGGCCTCCAGGAAATGGATGAAGTCCGATCCGCTGGGCGGCGTCACACCGCCAGTTCCAGTTCGATGCCCTTCTCCATGGGTCCAGCCTGGGATTCAGAAGCTTCCAACCAGCCAAGCACGGCTTCGTTGAGGTTCGCCTTCAACTCGTCCATCGTCTCGCCCTCGGTGACACAACCCGGAAGGGCCGGGACTTCAGCCCAGAATCCGCCTTCTTCCGCTTCGTGAATGATGACCCGCAGTTTCATGGCCTTACCTCAGTCCTCTTCATTATGCGCTCTTGCCCTTCAGCTTGCGCGCAACCACTTTGCCGATCTTTTCACCGACAGCCTTATTCGCTCGTCAGCAGAGCGTCGTCGAGACATGGCTGATGATGGTTGTGGATGATGTCCAAAGCCCCGTCATAGTCTGCTTCGCAGGCCAGCTCTGGCACCAGCTCGGTGTAAACCACAATGCTGTTTTCATCGAGCACGACCAGTGCGCGGGCCAGGAGTCCACGCAGTGGGCCATCCACCATCGTGACTCCGAAATCGTTGCCGAATTCTGGATTGCGGAAGGCAGAGGCGGGCACCACATCCGTTATGCCCTCGTCTTCACAGAAGTGCTCTTGAGCGAAAGGGAGATCCTGGGAGACGCATAGCACCACCATGTTTGGCACCTCCGAAGCGCGCGCGTTGAACGTGCGCACGCTCTTGGCGCAGATGGTCGTGTCGAGACTCGGAAAGATGTTCAGGATCACACGCTGACCTTCCAGATCAACAAGGGAAATCTCGCTGAAATCAGCGCAAGTGAGCGAGAAGGGTGGGCACGGACGCCCGATGATGGGTAGTTCCCCGATGGTGTGGATCGGGCTTCCATTGAACGTGAGCGTTGCCATGGGGGCCTCCGAAACGCACCTATCCTACTCCTGGTTTCCATAAAAATGCCCCAGCAAATGCTGGGGCAGGTTTCTTTAATCCAGATCCTGCATTTGGACAGGATGAAATTGGCTTCAGGCTACAGGCTTCAGGCAAAGAATCGCATCGCATTGGATTGTGCTGTTGGTGATGCGAACCTGAAGCCTGAAGTCCGAAGCCAGCGGGATCGCGCAATCGCAAAATCCGGGTTTAATACGGCAGGTTTACATGGCGCAAGGCGGCAGGAGCCTCGGCGTGCCATTGATGGTCACAGTGCCGCAGGGCAGGCTGTGCACGATGGTGGCGGTCTTCGTGCCCTTGGTCAGATTCAATGTGCCGGAGACTGCATAGCAGCAGCCAGAGGCCTTGTCCCAAACCAGTGGGGTGGCCTGGGCGATTGAAGCGCTGACCGCGTCGCCAGTCGCGGGTG
>JANOLT010000025.1:0-3199 GCA_031419915.1 Holophagaceae bacterium | reverse complement strand
CAGATCCAGTGGTGGCAGGCCTTCCGGATGGCGTGGGCCAAGTGCTGCGCACGGACATCGGATGTTCCCCTTGCCGGGAAAGGCAGTGCCAACGGAGGCAGTGTTTGGAGGAATTAGAGCCGGAGTTGGTGTTGCGCTCGCTGGCGATGGCCTGAACGAAGAAGCGGCCCGAGGGCCGCTTCGGATTCAAATGGATTTGTTCGATTTTCAGTGCCGGTCCAATACCGCCTGTGCATCGGAAATGAGCTTGCGGGCTGCGGCCTGGCGGGCCGCCTGGTCGGAACCAGCGGTTCGGTTGCTCTCGTTGTAGGCATCCATGGCGGCCTTGAGATCCTTGCCGTCCTGGGCATCGAGCTTGGAGGCTTTGGCATCCAGATCCGCGTACATCTTGTCCATCGCAGGTTTGTCAGCGGCGGCAAGCATCATGCCCATGAAGGGCTTCATGATGGAGAGCGTGACAACGGGGCCACGGGCCTCGGCTGGCGCATTCTTGGTGGCCTCGTTCACGGACTTCTTCACGGCATCCACTTTGCCTTTCACGAACCAGACGCAACCGCCCATCACCAGGAGCTCGATGAGCTCGAGGCCGCCGCATCCGATAAGAATCCATTTCAAAACGGAAGATTTTTTTTCTTCAGCCATGACTGCTCCTTGTTGGAATGGGTGGATCAGCATCGCACAGGGTGCACGGTTGGGCCAGGCCGGGGCGGGTATTTTTTCCTTGCCCGGCGTCCCTCGTAAGGCGCAAAGTATGAAAATTCTTCACCTACAACGGAGGTTTTCATGTCACTGCGCAGCGATTTCAAGGAGTTCATCGCCAAAGGGAACGTCATTGACCTGGCAGTCGCGGTGGTGATCGGCGGCGCCTTTGGCAAGATCGTCACAGCCCTGGTGGGCGGGCTCGTCATGCCGCTGGTGGGCTATGTGCTGCCCAAGGGGGACTGGCAGACTTGGACCCTGGACAAATTCCAGATCGGCCCCGTGCTGGGTGCAATGGTGGATTTCGTGCTCATCGCCCTGGTAGTGTTCCTGGTCTTTGTGAAGGGATTCGGATCCCTGAAGAAGAAGGCGGAACCCGACACCAAGACCTGCCCGGCCTGCCTGGAGGAAGTGCCCAAGGCCGCTTCAAGATGCAAGCACTGCACGTCGCAGGTGTGAGGATGTGAGGGATGAGGACCCTCACACCTCGTGCCTCACCACCTCGTACCTACAAACGCCGCCAGCCCACGCTGCCGTCTTTGCGGTCTTCCAGGATGATGCCCATGGCCTTCAACTGATCGCGCAGGCGATCACTTTCGGCCCAGTTCTTGGCGATCTTGGCGGCACTGCGCTGCTCGATCAGAGATTCGATTTCTGTGTCCAGGGTTCCTTGCTCACGTGGCCAGGCCGCAAAGATGGAATCCGTCTCATCCAGGAAACCGAGCACGGCGTTCCGCTCTTCACGGGTCAGCGCGATACGGTCATCCTGGGCATTGAGATCGGTGATGAGCGTGAAGATCGCGGCCAGGGCTTCGGGCGTGTTGAGGTCATCGCCCATGGCGTCCCAGAAATCCGTCCGGGCTTTTTCGAGACGCGGGATGGATTCGTTGGGTTCCTCCCATGTTCCCGCTACGTCTTCTTCCATTCGACGCCGAAAGACACGGATGCGCTTCAGTGAATTGTCGGCAGCCTTCAAGCCCTCAAAAGAAAAGTTGATCAGCTTGCGATAGTGGTTGCTCTGGATGGCGTAGCGGAAGGTGATGGGATTGAAGCCTTTTTCCACAAGATCGCGCAGCGTGTAGAAGTTGCCAAGGCTCTTGGACATCTTTTCGCCTTCGACCATCAGGAATTCCCCGTGGACCCAAGTGGACACCCAGGAATGGCCCAGGGCGCCTTCGCTTTGGGCGAGCTCATTCTCGTGGTGGGGGAAGATCAGGTCTACGCCGCCGGTGTGGATGTCAACACGGTCACCCAGGATCTCAATCCCCATGGCGGAGCACTCGATGTGCCAGCCGGGGCGACCGGGACCCCAAGGGCTATCCCAGGTGGGCTCGCCCGTTTTGGCGGCCTTCCATAGAACAAAATCCTGGGCTTGGTCTTTGTCATATTCATCCACGTCCACGGATGTACCTGACTGCATGCCTTCGCGATCCAGATGGGCCAGGCAGCCGTAGTGCGGAAACCCCGCGATGCGGAAGTAGACAGAGCCATCGCGCTCGTAGGCCAGATTCTTCTCCATAAGGTTCTGGATCAGGGCCTTCATATGATCTATGAAATCGGTGGCCTTGGGCATCACATCGGGCCGCAGGATCCGCATGGCACCCAGGTCTTCCAGGAAGAAGGCCGTGTAGCGGTCCGTGAGGTCTTTCATGGCGGCATGGCGCGCTTCATTGGTGGCGCCCGTGGGAAGGTCCACTTGAGAATCGCGGATGATCTTGTCTTCCACGTCCGTGATGTTCATGCAATGTCGCACTTGGTAACCCGCGGCCAGGAGGGTGCGTTTCATCAGATCCTGGAACAGGAAAGTGCGCAGATTGCCGATGTGGGCGAAGTTGTAGACCGTTGGACCGCAGCTGTAGACCTTTATTTCCCCCGGCGTGATGGGGGAAATCGGCTCGATTTTTCGAGTAAGGGTGTTGTAAAGCGAAATTGGGCGTATGATCCGCATCACTCCAGTTGACCACATGAGCAACCTTTTTGGCCCCTCCCGGAAGGAAATCGAGGACATCCAGTCCCGCCTATCGCAGGTGGAACAGGAGCGGGACATCCTGCGCAAGGAAATGGTGGAGGTTCGGGAACTGCTGCATCACCTGGATCAGGAGAAGAGCCTACTGTTGATGGCTCTGGAGCGCCTGAGACCGGGCATGGACCATCGTGTGTTGGCGGAGACCCTGCTGGAGCTGGTCTTCAAACCCCTGAACCTGGCATCGTTCTACGTCGCCATCGCGGACTATCCCGCCGACATGCTGCATTGGGTGATCTACCACGAGGGCGGCCGCGCTCGGAATACGCCCTCCCGCTCCATGACCGCTGAAGGCGGCCTTACGGCCAAAGCGATCCTGGCCCATAAGCCCCTTTATATCCGCACCCTTGAAGAAGCCAAGGCTGAAGGTGCGCAGTTCTCCGAAGCCGAGCGCATCAGCGGGCTGGTGCCCCAGAGCTGGTATGGCGTTCCCTTGGGCTGGGGCGAACGGCCCTTCGGACTGGTGAGTTTCCAGAG
>JANOLT010000024.1:0-1868 GCA_031419915.1 Holophagaceae bacterium | reverse complement strand
TAACGGTCCCTAAACCCATGGCTGTATCCTCATGCCATGTCCCCTATCCCCTGGAACCCTAGTCTTTTGCCCGTTCCCCCAACCTGGGACCAGGAAGATGAAGCGCGGCTGCCGCCAGCGCAGAAGCTTTACGCTCTGCAGACCCTGCCCTTGCCCACCATCAAGGCCGTGGGTTTTGACATGGATTACACCCTGGCGCGCTATCGCTCGCCGGAAATAGATGAGCTGGCTTTCACGAAATCGCTCCGGCTGTTGGTGCGCGAAAAGGACTATCCTGCGTCGCTTCTGGATTCGGAATTCGATCCTAAGTTTTCCATCCGAGGCTTGGTGTTGGACGGCGTGCGGGGAAACTTGCTGAAGGTGAGCCGCGAGCGCCGGGTGGTCCGGGCGACCCACGGCACCAAGCCCATGGATCGTCTGGCGATCGAAACATGCTATGGCCGCCGCCGCCTTTCCACCACCGCCAAGGGATTTCGCAGCATTGACACCATGTTCGAGATTCCAGAGAGCCACCTTTACGCCTTGCTTGTGGATCGCCTGGATCAAGGGAAGCTGCCGGGCATGGATTACATCCAACTGTTCAATGACGTGCGATGGAGCATTGACACCGTTCACCGGCATGGCGACATGAAAGCCGAGATTCTTGCCCACCGTGATTTCTTCATCCCCAAAGACCCGGCTCTGCCCGCGGCCCTTGATCGCTGGATCCGCGGTGGCAAAAAGCTCTTCCTGCTCACCAACAGTGAGTGGACGTTCACGAACGGCGTGCTGGGCCACCTGCTCAATGACGCGGATGCGGCGCGGCCCCATTGGACCGACTACTTTCATACGGTGGTGGTGAGCTCGCAGAAACCCGCCTTTTTCGCCGAAGGCCACGATCCGATTCCCATGCATGATTATGCAAACGTATTCACCGGAGGCAACGCGGACTGGCTGGAGGCAAGGCTTGAGGCCAATGGTGAGCAAGTGCTTTATATTGGCGACCACATTTATGGCGATATCCTGAAGTCCAAAAAAAGCCTGTCCTGGCACACCCTCATGCTCATCCCAGAACTGGAATCGGAGCTGGAACAGCTGGAGCTTCACGCCGATGACATCCGTGAACTGCTGAAGGTGGAAGCCCAACGGCGGCGCGGCCAGCGGCGGGTGAACATTCTCAGCGACCAGATCGCCCGCAACCACGAACACCGCCGGGTCCTGGCACCCCGCATCTCTCCTGAAGCCCTCCACGCCATGGACCGGGAAGCCGCTTCGTTGAATGCTGAATTGGCGGAAATCCGGCAGCGCACCGAATCTCAAAGAGAAAAGGTGCATGAGCTGAACCGCCACGTGGAGAATTCATTCAACTCCGTATGGGGACCGCTTTTCCGGGAAGGCGATGAGCAGACCCGCCTGGCAGACCAGATCCAGCAATACGCCGGCGGCTACACCGGAAAGATCAGCAATCTCTACATGGTGGATCCCAACACCACGGTTTACGCCCCCGCCCTGGCGCTGCCGCATGAAAGGCTGTAGGCGGTGGGCTATGAGCTACGAGCTACGAGCTATGAGCTATGAGCTATGAGCTACGAGGTATGAGGCCACCGGATGGTGGCCTTAGCTTTTTATGGGCCGTAAAAAAATGGCCACAAAGGGGCACAAAGGACACAAAGAACTGCCTTTTTCTTTGTGCCCCTTTGTGGCTAATTTTTTTATTTTTGTGATCCTTATGACCGTTTTCAAGACCCGATGCTTTAGCGGAATAGGCATGAGTTGCTTTGGTTTTGTGGCGATTCTTTTTTTCGACGATTGAACCCGGATTTTGCATTTGGACAGGATGAAATTGGCTTCAGGCTTCGGGCTGCAGGCTTCAGGCAAAGAATCGCTTC
>JANOLT010000023.1:0-3259 GCA_031419915.1 Holophagaceae bacterium | reverse complement strand
AGATGCACAGCCGTGAAAGCCTGGAAATAGAATCCCGCCCGGGCAAAGGGGCGCAGCGCGTGGCTGAACTCATTGGGTACAGCACCCGTGAGCCGCAACGCGAAGTAGATCACCAGGGGCACATGGATCGCCGCCAGGAGCCAAGGCAGCCATGGCCGGAGCCTGTGCGGCGTAATGCGCCTGAACACGTGCCAGTGGAGCACCTGAAGGGCGAGGATAAAGCCAAAAATGAAGAAAAAAATCATTTCGTAACGGCTCCTAAGTTGTCCTTCGTCCGACATAAGGTGCCGTAACGTGCTGGCCAGGAAAGCGCAGGCCACCGCGTAACGGCCCCTAAGGTCTCACAACAAGACTCAGCGTACCCACGATGCGATCCTGCATGGGCGCGCCATTGCTCACGTCGCTCAGTACGCGATGAATTCCCACCACAAAGGTCATGTGGCCCACAAGTCGTTCAAAGGTCTCGTTGTTCCCTATGAGTTGCATGAGATCAAATTCCACTCCCGCTACTTTCGTGAAGGCTGAACGATCTTGAGTATGGTCCCAAACCGCGGTGTGTTCGAGATAGGCGCGAAGCCCCGAGCCTACCTCCACACGCAAGCGATGCATGCGATCACCCGTGGTGCTGTAGGACGGCAAGGCTGGCTGTTCAACTCGATTCCAATCGAGGCTCGTGGGTATCAAACTCGTTGTAAGACCGCCGAAATGAAGACGATCCAAGGGCGTCGGATCGCCCAGCACACGGGCAGATTCAGCCTTCAGCGTCAGTTGAGTCCAGGGCGTGAAAAATTTCACCTGTGCAAATCCCCGCTGGAATTGCCACCCCTGGCCATCGGTGCGGCCAACGCCATCTTTCGCCCGTGCTGAAAGGCGAATGCCCCAGTCTTCACCACGGTTCCAGAAATGGGAAATACCGAAATCAATGCCGATAAAACTGCGGCCAGTGCTGGATTTGAATGCTTCCTGAAATTGAACTCGTTCAAAAGAAAGGGTTGGTTTGAAGAAGGCGGGTGTCGTGTTCTTGGATTCATAGACAAAGGCCAACTCACCGCCCGTGCGTTGGCGATCAAAGCCCTGAACACGATCGTACTGTTGCCTGGATGGCCGCTCTAACGATGAGAACACTTGGAAGCTCGGTGCCCAATGCCATCCGCGATAGACCAGTCCCGCCTGAGCACCCCGGGGACCGGCCACATTTCCCACCGCTCCCAAGACCTGCCATGAAAACCGTCCCAGCAGGTCCATTCCGCCAAACCCTAATTCAGAGGATTTTCCAGAAGGTGCGATGGTGAAGCCCGATCGCAGGCCCGACCACATCGTCTCTCCCACCGAGTAGTCGTGGGCAGGTGGCGGTTTTACGGGGGGTGGCAGCTGGGATGCTTCATCCGCTTTTGGTTTCACTGCATCCACCACGAAAGGGGAATCGCCCCACGGAATCGGGGTTTGCGTGAGGGGCGGCAATGTCAGATCCAGCTTTCGAATCTCGCAACCCGTGGCGCCGAGCTGAACGTAGTAAAGCGTCTTGCCATCGGGCATCGGCGCTGGAAGCCAAGCTGCGGAGGCCGTACGGACGATGGGAATTGAAGGTGGCCCTGATTCTTCAAGCGGAGTTGTCCAGATGGAAAGAATGCCGTCTGATTCAATGGCTCGAATTAGTGATTTCTTTTCGGGTAGGACCAAGGTTTGGGTTGGGCTCGCAGCCACCTCGGAATTTTCAGGCTGCCAACTTTTCGCGCTTCGTTGCAGCACTCCTTCATCATTAGGTTCCCGAATGAAAAATACGATGAGCTCTTGATGGGGCGGGAGTCCATCGCCCACAGGCTTCTTCGAGGGTTCGGCCACTGCCTGACTCAGCGCCCAGAAAGGCTTTTCAGGTATCAGGCCGTTTCTACGCCCCAACTCCCAGACGGCTTTTTTCTTTGGCATGAGTGGGGGGATATCTGGGTCGGCTGCCTTCGGGAGTTGGAATTCTGATTTCGATTTGACGGGTTCCTTAAGATCCCAAACCCGCAGACCCTTGAAGGTGGGGGTGATCACGCGGGCCATGAGCCGGGTGCCATCCGGATTCACGGAAAGGTCCGTTACTTCGCCATCCACCTTGGCGAATACCTCGCCTTCGCGCGTGAGATGCTGTTCCTTCATGCGCAGTTCAAGGGCCAGCGCATCGGCGGTGATTTCGGCGCGAAAGCGGTCGTAGCCATCCCTGGCACTGAATCCAAAAGTTCCCAGAAATGTCGCGTCAAAGCTTCGGCCTCGGCTCGCAGACAATTTTCTCCAGAGCTTTTTAAGCACATCTTTTTCGCCCTTGTCATCTATCCGGGCCAGTTCTTTGCGTTCCAGCCATTCCAGGTAGGCGCTGCCCATCAGATAGGCCATGTTGCCGCCGCGGAAACCAGCAGAGCCGTTCAGGGTGCCGTAATCCGGCAGCTTGCCTTCCCTGGCCCATTGGCGCAGCAGGGCGGCGCGATAAGCGCCATGGGGACGACCGCTGCCCGTGACGCGACCTTCGATGACCGTGGCGTAGCCCTCGATCACCCAGCGGGGCGCTTTGAGCGTCAGGGGACCCACGGGCAGATCCAGCAGTTTGTCCAAAAGGCCTGGATTATTTTTGGGGCGCATCAAGTGCTGGATGTGGGTCAGCTCGTGGGTCACCAGCAGCTCAGGCCAAGTGGTGAAATGGGCGATGGCGCTATCGCTTTCCGGCGGCGTTTTCCATAGCTCGACAAAAGGATGATTCAGGAACGGGAAGGCCATGCCATTGCCTTCCAGCCGGGGGTCCCGGATCAACACATCCACCATCCTGGGGGATTCATAACCCACCCATTCGATGACCCGCGCGTGAATGCCCTCGATCTTGGATGCGACCTCTGCCGCGAAAGGTTCGAAGCTTCCGCGCATCGGATAGTGAATGCGGTAATGGGCCGTTTGAATGGTCTTCCACGGGGCGTCGGGTGATTGAATTCGCTGGGCATGAAGTGGTGCGGCCAGACAAATCAGGGCGGGCAGTGAGGCAAGTGTCGGGCGCATCAGAACAGTGTGCCTGAGAGTGTGGTGCCCACGCTTTGAAGGCCGTGCTGTGACCCCAGTCACAAATAGAGAAGGCGTCTCAATTTGTTCTTGACCCTCACACGTGTTTTATGGAGACTCAATCTCAATAGAGGTTTCCTTGATCCGCGTTCGCACCATTGCCCCCCTGACTTTCGCCATGCTCATTTCGGGCATGGGCATGGGCATGGCCCAAGAACCCAGCTACCACCGC
>JANOLT010000022.1:0-4736 GCA_031419915.1 Holophagaceae bacterium | reverse complement strand
ACCTCAAGGGAATCAACAGCGAATCGGCCGAGGCCTTGATGGACGACAAGTCTCAATTCCTGACCCTGACCGCGCCCGAAATGACGGTGCTCGTTGGCGGCATGCGCGTCCTGAATACCAACGTCGGACAGACCCAGCACGGCGTCTTTACAAAGCGGCCGGAGGCGTTGACCAACGACTACTTCCTGAACCTGCTCGACATGGGCACGGAGTGGAAGGCGGTCTCGGACGCCAAGGACGTGTTTGAAGGGCACGATCGCAAAACCGGCAAACTCAAGTGGTCTGGCACCCGTGTCGATCTCATCTTCGGTTCGGACTCCCAGCTCCGTGCCCTGGCTGAAGTCTATGCAAGCTCGGACGCGCAGGAGAAGTTTGTGCATGACTTTGTAGCGGCCTGGAACAAGGTGATGAACCTCGATCGCTTCGACCTCGCGTGATCTCGTGAGGAGAGGCCTTAAAGGTCTTATACCGGACGGCATCCGCATCGCCGCCCTTGTCTCCAACCACGCCGAGGCTCGTGGCCGCTGGGCGGTTCCAGCAGCCTGGTCCACCTAGACCGTCTTGCCTGGCCTTTCTCAAGGAGCACACCATGGAAATCAATATCGGGATCTCGGCTGAGGATCGCAAGGCCATTGCCGATGGTCTTTCCCGCTTGCTGGCAGACAGCTACACCCTGTATCTCAAGACCCACAACTTTCATTGGAATGTGAAGGGCCCCATGTTCCAGACCCTTCATCTGTTGTTCGAGACCCAGTACACCGAGCTGGCCTTGGCCGTGGATCTGGTGGCCGAGCGCATCCGGGCCCTGGGCTATCCGGCGCCCGCCACTTATGCCGAATTCGCCCGGCTCTCCAGCATTGCTGAGCCCAATGGCGTCCCCTCGGCCACGGCGATGATCCGAGAGTTGGTGGAGGGCCAGGAGGCCGTCACCCGCACCGCGAGATCCCTTCTGCCTCTAGTGCAGAAGGTCAGCGACGAACCCACCGCCGACCTGCTCACCCAGCGCATGCAGCTCCATGAAAAGAACGCATGGATGTTGCGCAGCCTGCTGGAAGACTGAGATGAAAAAAGGGCAAGCACCATCCAGTTCGTCACTCGTCTTCGTAAATCCGACTTTATTGGTAGACTACATTTTAGCGACCCCGCGCAATTACTAAGGAGATCACATGGCCTACACCGCAAAAAACTATGACCATCTCAAGGGGGGCGCCGTGAAGGGCCTCTCAGACTCCCAGCTGGACCAGCACTTCACGTTGTACAAGGGCTACATCGGCAAGCTCAACGAGATCGAAGAGAAGCTCGCCAGCGCCGATAACACCAAGCCCAACTACTCCTTCAACGAGTACACGGAATTGAAACGCCGGGAGGCCGTGGCCTTCAACGGCTCCTTCCTGCATGAGCTCTACTTCGAGAACCTGGGTGCCGATGCCACCATCAGTGCCGGGTTGCAGGCGGCATTGGGCGCCTTCGGCGGCAAGGATAAAGTCATCGCCGACCTCAAGGCCTGCGCCATGAGCGGCCCAGGCTGGGCCCTGCTCACCCGCAACCGCCGCGACGGCAAGCTGCACACGTACTTCATCGCCGAGCACCACATGGGCCTGCCCATCGAGCAGGATCTGCTGATGGTGCTGGACAGCTGGGAACACGCGTTCATGGTTGACTACGGAATCGCCCGCGCGAAGTACCTGGATGCGTTTGTCGAGAACATCAAGTGGAGCGAGATCTCCAAGCGCTTCGGCGCCTGAGTCCGGTTCCTTGCATGCTCGAGGATGGCCCCCTTTTGGGGCCATTTTTGTGGATGGAAGATAGACTGGTTGCATGCACACACTGCCTCCTCTGCTGGTGGACCTGGCCATGGTGCTGGGGGTGGCGGCGCTGACCTCCCTGCTGTGCCAAAAACTGCATCTGCCGGTGGTGATGGGCTACCTGTTGGCCGGGCTGGTGGTGGGGCCCCACGTGCCCATCCCCCTTGCAGCGGACGCTGCCAACGTGAAGGTGCTGGCGGAGCTGGGCGTCATTTTCCTGCTCTTCTCCATCGGCTTGGAATTCAATCGCGAAAAGCTGAAGCGGTCGGGTCCCACGGCGGTGGTGGTGGGCTTCATTCAGGTTGGGGCCCTGGCCATCCTGGGCTACTTGGCCGCCCAGTTGCTGGGTTACAACCGCCTGGAAAGCGCCTTCGCCGGGGCAGCCCTCTCCATTAGCTCCACCATGATCATCAGCAAGCTCTTCGATGAGCGCGGCGAGCGGGGGCCACTGCGGGAGCTGGTCTTCGCGGTGCTGGTGACCGAGGACCTGCTGGCCATCCTCATGCTGGCGCTCCTCAGCGGTGTGGCGGTGGCGGGTTCCCTCAGCGGCTCACAGACGGCCCTCACCCTCGGCCGCCTGGCCCTCTTCCTGGTTGCCCTCGTCGGTGTGGGCTGGCTGCTAGTGCCGCGTTTCATCCGGTGGGTGGATGATCTAGGGCGCTCTGAATCTCTGTTGGTTGCGAGCGTGGGCCTCTGTTTTACACTGGCCCTGCTGGCGGCGCACTTCGGATATTCCGTGGCCCTGGGCGCCTTCATCGCTGGGGTGCTGGTGGCCGAGAGCGGTCGGGCCGAGCAGGTGGACCACTTGGTGCTGCCCTTGAGGGATCTCTTCGCGGCGATCTTTTTCGTTGCGGGGGGGATGATGATCGATCCAAGAGCCCTCCCGGCTTTGTGGAAGCCCATCCTGGTCTTCACGCTGCTGGTGGTGGTTGCTAAGCTACTGACCGTAAGCATCGGCAGCGCGCTCGCGGGGCAGCCGCTACGACGGGCCTTGGGAGCGGGCCTCGCTATGACTCAGGTCGGGGAGTTCTCGTTCATCCTTGTTACGGTGGGGGTTGATCTAGGAGCCGTACGGCCCACCCTGTTACCGGTGATGGTGGCGGTATGCGTGATCACCTCTCTGGCCACGCCTGCGCTCATGAATGCCGGGGCACCGATGGCGCGCTGGGTGGACGGGCGTTTCTCGCCCACCTTCAGATCGTTCAGCGGGGCCTATCGTGAGAATCTGGGCCTGGCGCCGCTTGGCTCTCAACTGCGGGGCCAGGTGCGCGGCATCGTGGTTGAGGCACTTGGGCTGGATGTCGTCCTGGTGGGGGCCTCCCTGGCTCTGGACCACGGCGTGGGCTGGATCGAAGCCTACAGCCGGATCGGCCACACTTTGGCCGCCGGAATCATCGGCGGATCTGCGGCCTTGCTAATTCTGATTCTCTTACTTGGCATCCTCCAGCGCACTCGTATCCTGGTGGACGCCATCCTTGGGCCGCCCCCCGGGGAGCCCAGCGCTGTGGACCGTTTGCGGCGCAGGGTACTGCGCCTGGGATTGCGCCTCGGCGTGGGCCTGCCGGTGCTGGCCCTGGCCCAGCCCTTCCTTCCCCGGCTCTCCCTGGTGGCTCTACTCGGCGTGTTGGCCGTGGTGGCCCTGGGTCTGCTCCGCCGTGATCTCGGCGAGGTGCGCGAAAGCATGGTCGCACGATATCCCTGGATGCGAGGACCGGAGGAGCAGGACAAGTAGTGAGTCGGCGGGGTGACCTAATTAATGATCTTGGCGTCCTCGACAATCACGGCGTAGGTGTATCCCGATCCGAAATCCTTGTTGACCCGAACGATGCCCTTCACCAGCACCACATCACCCACTTTGGCCGTGCCTTTGGTTGTGATGGTGATGTCGTTATCACCCCTGCTGGCATCACCACTTCCATCACGTAGATGGATCCAGTTCTTGCTCATGACCTCGGAAGTAAACTTCACGACCTTGCCATGAATGGTGACCGATTTTTCCTTCAGCGCCATTTTTTGAGCGTGAATCTCGGCAACGGTTCGGGCATCTGGGCCCTTAGCCTTGTCCACCTTCACATCCGGCGCATCAGCGGGGCCTTTGGCTGCCGTGGCGTGTTGCATAGCCGGGCTGGGGGACGCGGCGGGAGCGTCCAGGGTGCCGAAGAAAACCACATCGAACTTTCGATTTAGAGCCTTCGACTCGAAGTTATCCATCTGCATGGCATTGAAAACGGTGACTTCAGCCCCCTTCTCAACCTTTGTTTCGGGGACTGCGGCCCATACCTCACCCTTCGCGCTTTGAATTTTGAGGTAGCTGTATGGCGAAGCATCAAGCCGCTCAAGGAGCTTGCCTGAAATGCTGTTCGCCGAGGCTGGAGCAGACGCGCCTTGAGGTGCGGCAGGCTGGGCTGCAGTCGGCGGATTATTTTTTTGGCATCCTACCAACGTTGCTGTGAGAAGGAGAAGGGCTGAAAAATGGTGCATTGGCGAAACTCCGAGATGAATGGATAGTTGCAGGCTATATACCGCGCTGTTGAACAGAATAAACCATTCCAGCTGCGCTACAATTCTCCCATGTCTGAACTGCCTGTCCCCGAACCCATGCTTGAGTCCCAGCAAGCATCTGCGGCCGCATCCCGGTTTTTTGAACCCCCTAAGGGTTTCGAGACCAAATTCAGGGATCTGCCCTTGCGCTTGTCTGCCTTTGAAGGCCCGTTGGATCTGCTATTGCATCTGATTCAGGAACAAAAGCTCGACATCGTGAATCTGCCCATGGCCGATGTCACTCGGCAGTACATGGATTACCTCCTGCTGATGGAGGAACTGAACATCGAGATCGCTTCGGAATTCGTGGCCATGGCGGCCCAATTGCTGCAAATCAAATCGAGGCTCATGCTGCCCCGCACTCCAAAGGAAACGGGGGAGACAGACCCC
>JANOLT010000021.1:0-2213 GCA_031419915.1 Holophagaceae bacterium | reverse complement strand
GATGAGCTCACCGACACCCTCATGAAAGAAAGGCGCCGCGCCATCCCGCAGCAAGGGGGGCACTTTCGGGTTGGTGTAACTCATGAAGTAGTAGCCGTGTCCCAGTTCGTGGTGGGCGGTCTGGAACCACTCGAAATTGGGCTCGATGCTTTGCAGGCTGCGGATGTCATTTTCGAGATCCAAATGCCAGCAGCTGGCATGCTGGTTCTTTTTGCGCGGATCACCGGCCTTGACGGGGTATAGATCCGACTTCTCCCAAAAGGATTGGGGCAGCTTTTGAAACCCGAGGCCCACGTAGAAATCCTCGGCGGTGTGGATGATCCATTCGGGCTTGCGGCCGAGAAAGTAGGGATCGAAGTCCGCGGCATCCACGAAGCCCGTCCAATTCTGGCTCCAGCGGTTGTTGATCCAGTGGGCGGGGATCTCCCTGGGCACGGGCTGGCCGTATTTTTTGGCCATCTCATACTTCACCCAGGTGTGCAGCTGAAGATAGAGCGGCATAAGCTCTTTGCGGCTGGTGCGGCAGAGCTTGAGCATTTCATCCGTGGTCATGCCGTACTTGGCCACTTGCAGGCTGAAGTAATCGCTGTAGCCCAGTTCTTTGGCCACCCCATTGCGGAGGTCGCGGAGTTTCAGGAGGCCCGGCTTCAGCGGCACACCGATCTCCTTGCTGGCCTCCCAGGCTTTGCGGCGGGCATCGAGATCCTTGCTCTTGATGAGCACGTCATCAATGGCATTGGCGGTAACCGGTTTGCCCTCCAGCTTGAACTGGAAGCCGTTCAAGAGGCTTGCCTGGTTCGTCTCAGCGGCGATGCGGCCCGCCACCAACTTGGGGTTGGTCATGGGGCCTTCGGCGGCGATCAGCAGCACGCGGTCCAGTTCGCGCACGGTGATGGAAGCCAGTTCCGCCTTGTGCTTCAGCAGATCCTTGGCTTCCGTGATCACGGCAGGATTCCCCGTGAAGGCCGCGAAGGCCTTGCCCGCGGTTTCAGCCGAGGCATCATGCGCCGGACTGACATCCGTACTGGCGGCCCATTGGGCTTCGCTGTTCACGGCATATAAGGCCTTGTAGCCCGCGTTCACAAGGCCCAGGAAACGGTCCGCCCGCTGCTGGATCAGCGATTTTATGGGGCTCTCCACAGGGATCGTCACTTTGCTTTTTTTGGCTGGTGCCATTTGGGATGAGAGCGGAAGGACAAAGGGAAGGCCGAGAATGATGGCGGGCAGCAGGCGCATGGGCACTCCACAAGGAAGCCCTTATTGTGCCGCGATGCGGGGGAGTCTCCTAGTGGTGCCCGCCCGCAATACGGGCATCATCCGCAACTTTCCCGGGCACCACTGGCCGGGGTTTTGGGGGCGTGGTCCAGGGGACCGTGGGATCGGGGGTGCAGTCCCTTGCCCCATCACCAACAGAAAATTCGATGCGCATACCTTGCAACGCATCCTTGATTCTTCATTCCAATGAATGCAGGACGCTATCATGGGCCATCCCAGCATTCCCGGATGGTTCCTTCAAGTTCACACTAGACGTTGATGAAAAATTTTCAGAAAAGACCTTATGAAGCCCAACTCGAACCTCGACATCAATCAAATTCTTGAAAAGCCACGACTGCGCAGGGTCGTGAAGCTTTTTCTCGACATGTTGATTTCGGCCCTGGCCTGGGCACTCAGTGAACGCATTTTTTCAGCCAGCCACCCGACCCCCGACGGCCTTGTAAAATGGGTTGCCTTGGCGCTGATCGTGAACCTGGGCCTGCAACTCACTCGCCAGCATTACCGGCTGATCGGCTTCCGGGACGCCATTCGGGTTTTCGTCGCGACCCTGGTTCTGCTCAGTTTGGGCACCTTGATCGCAAACTCCGCAGGCTGGCACCACATCTATCTAGATCCCAAGACCGCTATCACCGCCGCACTAAGCACCGGGGGCGGCTGGATGTGCATTCGTGGATTCTTCAGGGCCCGGAACGATTGGCATTTTGGGATCAATGATGCTCAAGGACCCACAGGAGTCGCTGGCAAAACCCAACACCATCGAGCGCTCATCCTTGGCGCAGGAAGAGCCGGTCTTCTGGTGTCGCAGGAATTGATTCGACATCCCGCGCTTTGCTGCCGCGTGATTGGATTCCTGGATGATGCATTGGATAAACAGGGGCTCCGGGTTCATGGCATCCCCGTTCTGGGGACCACCCAGCAACTCAGCTATGTCATTGGCG
>JANOLT010000020.1:0-2053 GCA_031419915.1 Holophagaceae bacterium | reverse complement strand
TCCTGGCGGGCCCGGAGGAACTCCAGCGATTCGCCAGGGCCTGAGATCTCCTGGAAGGTTTTCATCGTCATTGCCTTAGGAGTGGTCTTTTTTTTGGTTGTCATGATTTCCTCCTGCGCTTGGAACTCATCCAGTGGGCTGTGATGATCCGGAAACCTTGTGGAAAAACCCGGGCGAAAGCGACCTTGAGGGCCCGGTCCTCAACACTGGCTTCGAGAATCCAGCGGTTATGGCGGTTGGCATCGGGATGGACCATGGCGTCCTCGGCCTCGAACGCGGCTTCGGCCTGGGATGTTGAGACATCGTGGCGGGCGATGTGGGTCTTGTTCTCGTCATCCCAATGAAAGAGCATTCTGGACCCTTGAAATAATTGTAGAACAAATAATGGTCACGTCAAGGCTTAGAAGCCGTTGCAGAATAAACCCTCAAGCCCCCGAGGTTCCCATGTCACGTCCCCTTGATCGTCGCGCATTTCTTCAAACCAGCGCTGCCGCTGGCATTGCGACGGCTCTGCCCGCGAAAACCCCGAAGTCCCAGGCGCCTGCTGTGAAGATCTCAGGCCCGCGGCCTGTGGTCATCTCCAGCGCCAATGGGAACCGCTTCAAGAACGGTGGACCGCTCACTTGTGTGGCCCAGGCCTTCACGCTGATGGAGCAAGGTTCGGATGTGTTGGATGCTCTCATCCAAGGGGTAAACATCGTGGAACTGGATCCCGAAGACGACAGCGTAGGCTATGGCGGCCTGCCCAACGCGGATGGCGTGGTGCAGCTGGATTCCTGTTGTATGCATGGGCCGTCGCGGCGGGCGGGAGGCGTGGCCTGTCTGGAGGGCGTGCGCACGCCATCAAAGGTCGCTAAAGCAGTGATGGAGCAAACGGACCATCACCTGTTGGTGGGCCACGATGCCCAAACGTTCGCGCGGCAATTGGGCTTTCCCATCGAGGCGGATCTCAACACGGAGCACTCCCGCAAACTCTGGTTGGAGTGGAAGCGGCGCACGGATGCCAATCACTGGTTGGACCCTAAGGAGCAATCCCGCTTGGGTTTCGCGGCGGGTCTACAAATGGTGCGGGAGGGCCTCATTGATCCCGGGCATTACTACGGCACCATCAACTGCAACGGCGTGAATACCAAGGGAGAAGTTTGCGGCGTAACTACAACCAGTGGCTTGGCTTGGAAGATCCCCGGTCGCGTGGGTGACAGCCCCATCCTGGGCGCAGGGCTGTACGTGGATGGCCAGGTAGGCGCTGCGGGTTCAACGGGGAGAGGTGAATCAAATCTCTATGGACTCAGTTCCTTCCTCATCGTTGAACTGATGCGGCGGGGCATGAAGCCCAAGGACGCCGGGATGGAGGCCCTGCGCCGCATTCAGGCCAACACGGTGAGAAAAACGCTTCTTAATGGCCGCAGGCTTCCCAATTTCAACGTGAGTTTCTACGTCCTGAACGCCCTCGGAGACTACGCGGGGGTTTCGCTTTACGCCTCCAGGTTCGCGGTTTGCGATGCCAAAGGCCCCCGCACCGAACCCACAGAAGCATTGTTCCCGGGAAAGCCCGGTGAGTGAGCCGAACCGGCATCCGGGAACATTCCCGCCGATTACACTGTCCAATGTGATGAGCGTGCCGCGATTGAACGAGGAGTCGGACGATGTGGAGCTGGTGTCGGCCTGCCGATCAGGGGATGCGGAATTGTGTGAGCGTGCCTTTGAATGGCTGGTGCGGCGCCACCAGAAGACCATGTTGAATCTGGCCTACCGCGTGGTCGGTGATTACGACGAGGCCTGCGAGGTGGTGCAGGATGCCTTTGTGGCCGCCTATAAAAATCTTGCAACATTTCGCGGGGAGGCCCGCTTCAGCACTTGGCTCACCACCATCACCTTGAATCACGCGCGCAATGGCCTGGTGCGGATCAAGGCTCGGCGCAGCCATGAAGCCTATTCGCTGGATGCAACGCTTAAAATGGAGGACGGCGAACTGCGCCATGATCCACCTTCACAGGCACCTTCGGCCTTGGAGCAGATGGAAGAAGCCGCAGTGAGACAGAAAATTGAAGCC
>JANOLT010000019.1:0-3909 GCA_031419915.1 Holophagaceae bacterium | reverse complement strand
GGCCGTGGGCGCAGAGCACCGGGATCTGCGGCGCATCGCCTGGCATCTGGTGGAGACCTGCGTGGAGATGCCGCTCAACATGGGTCTGAAGATCGCGGGCTTCTCCGGCGAGCCCTTCAAGACCCAGCCTCCGCCCACCATGAAGGAGATCCGGGACACCTACGCGGCCGTGTCCGAGTCGGTACTGGATGAAGTGATGAAGCTCAACGGCATGGCCCTGGCCATGACCTACCCCTTCTACGGCATGACCTGGACCGGCGCCCTTGCGCTCTACGTGCTGGTGACGCACCAGAGCCATCACCGCGGCCAGATGACCGTACTCATGCGCCAGGCCGGCCTGAAGGTGCCCGGCACCTATGGCCCCGCCAAAGAGGAATGGGGCGCCTTTGGCATGGAGGCGCCCGCGGTGTGATACTAATTCGCGTTCAATGAAATAGAAGTTATCCAATCGAAGCCAGTAAGACTCTGGGTGCGTTCGAGGTTAAATTCGAGGGTTCGGATGCCTTGGCAGAGGGTATCGACAACGGCCCTCATGTTCCTGAACACAGTGTTGACAAACCAACCCTCTCGTAGGGCTTTCCAGATGTGTTCAGCGGGGTTCAACTCGGGGCTGTATGGAGGCAGGAACACAATCCGCATGTTGGCGGGAACCTCCAGCGCCTCCGCGATGTGCCACCCCGCCCGATCCATGACCATGACAATGAAATCTTCGGGGTGTCGGCTAGCCACCAGCGCCAGAAACATCGACATCGTCTCGGCATTGACGAAAGGGAGCACCAGGCTGTCCATGACGCCGTCGTGGGGGCTGACAGCGGAGAATGCGTAGGTGTATTGCCGCACCAGGCGGGCACCGACCACCGGACGAATGCCCTTGGGAGCCCAGCATCTGCGCGGGTCGCCCAGCAGCCCGAACCGCCCTTCATCTTGGAACATGAGTCGGACAGGCCGACCTTGCTCGGCTTGGCGTTCAACCTCTTCTTGGATCTCGCTTTCGAGTTTTTTTAAAGGCGGCCTGCGCCGCCAGATCGGCTTTGGGATGCCTGGGGCGCGGAACGACCTTCCGCCAACCCTGGCGATCCAACATGCGATAGATGGTGCTTTTGGCTACGGCGCAACCGATCCTGGATTCAAAGGCTACCTTCACTTCTATAGCGCTGAGAAGGCCACCCGCCTCGGCTTTGGCTAGGAAAGGACGAAGGAATTCCGTCTCCTCCTCGGCGCTCAGATACTGATTTCGACGCCCACCCTTGGCCTTGAGCTCGAAGATGGCTTCACCTGACTTGGCCCATTGGGAGTGGATGTTGCGAACCGTGGTGGCGGCCCACCCCAGCAGCCGCGCGATCTCGGGCGCAGTGCTGCCCAGGGTTACGCGGATGAGCACGCACTGAATGCGCTGGAACTCTGGCCGACCCTTAGCTTTCTTGAGGCGATCAGCCAGAGATTCGATGGTGGGGCGGTCAGGCGAAATGAGGGTTTTCATCCCAGCTCCTTGGGGCTGGGATCAATATAGGTTATACTCTATTGAATGCAACTGCGTATGAGCTATGAGCTATGAGCATTGAGCTATGAGCATTGAGCATTGAGCATTGATCGTTCACTTTTTGAAAGGTGCGCCGAAGGCGTCTCCATAATGGCTGATGGCTCTCGTGAGTCATGAGCCATGAGCCATGAGCCATGGTTGGATTTGATCCCAACTTTTATATGGCCAATCAAGGATTCGCGCAAGCGCGGAAAGTCGGCAGGTGTTGGCTTCGCGAAGCTTCCTGGATCTGGCGGAACACCATGCACACATCCTGATCGCGGATCTGGGACAGAAGCCGATCATACATGGCGATGGACGCCTCCTCGATTTTCACGCCCACAGCGCAGGCTTCGGACAAGGTGGCGGGCGTCGAGGGTGGCGCCCCTTGATAGGGATTCGGAGGGATTTCAACCTTGTGAGATCGGAAGAGATCCAGGAGAGCCTCCTGGTCACGGCGCTCCGCGTTCACGATGCTGAGAAAGGGCTCAATGGGACCGAACTTGGCCAGCACCGCGGCGTAGGTGGCCTCGGCCTTGCGCCCATCGGCCAAAGCTTCCAGCAGCGCGGCTCGGGTGGCGTCCGGCAAAGGCAAGGGTAGTGGCAGTGGCGCCGGGACGGGCGCTTGGGCCTGGGGAACGAGGAATGGCAGCATGTCACACCTTCCTAGATCCGATCCAACGCGGCCTGCAATTTGGTTTTCACTTCCGCTGCGGAAGCTGGATCCAGCTTTTCGGTGAGCGTGAACAAGGCCGCGGGATTCACCGCGGTCACTTCCACGGCGCCAGCCAGTTCCCGCACCACCACATTGCATGGCAGCAGCACGGCAACGTCCGGCTCCATCGTCAGGGCCTCGAAGGCCACGCCCGGAAGACAGGCGCCCAGGATCACACGGCGCTCGGAATCCTTGCCGAGCTTGGCCTTGAAGATGGCTTGGGTGTCCATCTCCGTGGGGACTCCGAAGCCTTCTGCCAGGAGCGCGACATGCGTGCGGGCCAGGACGTCATCAAAGTCGGCGCCGGGGATGGTTTTGGTGATGGCGTAGGAAGACATGATCAGCTCCTCATGGCGGTCCAAGGACCGGCGTTGTGGACATCGGTGAAGCCCTGCCGCTTCAGCAAGGCAATGGCCATGCCGCTACGAGAACCACTGGCGCAGCAGAGCAGCACGGGCTTGGAAGGGTCCAGTTCCTTGCTGCGCGTCTGGATCTGATCCAGCGGTATGTTTTTCGATCCTGGAACGTGGCCGCCGCGAAACTCCGCGGGCGATCTCACGTCCACCACCTGCGCGCCGCGCTCCAACAACTGCGAGAGCTGGTCCGCGGGGATTCCGCGCCGCCGCAGGACCACCCAGGCGAGACCCAGCAATAGGGGAATCCAGATCCAATAATTCATCGGGCTCCCGCCGCTTCTAATGCTTGCACCAAAATCGGCGCTTGCTGCACGCCGACCCAGCGCTTAGCGATCTGGCCTCCCTTGAGCACGACCAGGGTCGGAATGCTTTGCACGCCGAAGGTCGCGGCGAGCTGGGGCTCTTCATCCACATTGATCTTGGCGATGATGGCCTTGTCGCCGAGGGTGTCGGAAACCTGGTCCAGGATGGGGCCCTGCATTCTGCAAGGGCCGCACCGAGGCTCCACCGCCGCGATCCGCGCAAGGCGCGGGGAGTGGGAGCGGGCCACAGTGCGGCCCGTGATCGGTGGAGGAGCCCAGAAATCAATGAGGACCGGGGAGTCCTGCTTGGCGACTTGGTCGAAGGCGCCCGTGGTGAGATGGATGACGTTGGACATGTGTATCTCCTTTTGTGGGTTATTTGCTGAAGGCCCAGATGAGGCCCATGACGCCGCCGTAGATCATAGTGCGCCACGGCGTGGCGGTGAGCGGGCAGGTGCCCGTGGTGCAACCCACCAGCTTCTGGTAGGCCAGGCCCAGCAGCCCGCCGACGACGAGACCCAGGATGATGCGTTTCGCGAGCAGCAGGTTCATGGCGCCTTCTTTCCCGGAACTTCGACCCAGAACCAGCCGCGCAAATCTCCGGCCTGGTAGCCCGTGGCTTGGTCATGGGGATACTTTTTTTGAAGCGCCATCCGCACGCCCGGAGAGATATCTTTTTCGGGGCCGTGGCAGACCAGGCAGGCCTGAGCGAGACGGATGGGGAGGAAAGCCTGTACGCCCCCATCCGGAGCTTTGATGAATCGCGGTTCCGCGACCTTCGCGGCCACCAGGGTTTCGGCCCATGCGGGGGTGCGGTTGGATGGGTTGCGCAATTTTGTGGAGGTGCGCCCGATGCGGACTCCGTGGCTTCGGCCCACTTTTTCGGCCATGGCGGGGGCTTCGTTCTGGCAGACCTCGATGGCCTTTTCGGGACCTTGGGTCTTCAGGACTTCCTGG
>JANOLT010000018.1:0-2500 GCA_031419915.1 Holophagaceae bacterium | reverse complement strand
GGCCTACGGCCGACATAAGGGGCCGTAACGCCTTGGCCAGAAGTGCGCTGGCCAAGGCGCAACGGCCCCTAAAGGTTCTGGGGCCGCAGTACCCAGCGTTCAGCCAGCAGCCGCTGGAGCCGTAGAGCCGCGATCACCCCCAATTGAATGGCCAGATTAAAACTCAACTCTCCCAAAACCACGAAGAGACCGCGACTGTTCCAATGGAAATGAATGCGCTGAAGCACCATTACTTCCATGAAGAACATGAAGGCAGTGAACGTCAGCGTCTCCACCGCCCACTGCCAGATGGGCCGCTTTTGCGCATGGCGTTCCAGCAGGTAACCCGTGTAGGCCCCATAAAACATTCGCGTGATGACAAAGCCCCGGGTGCTGGTGAAACCCAAAGGTATGGAAAGCAGGGCCGTAAAGCCGATGGCCATCACCAGGCGCCAGCCGTCTCCAAGGCGTTGCCAATGGCGGCGTACCCAAAAAAATCCCGAACCGACCGCCAGGCCGTGAGCCACACCAAAAGCCAAGCTGATGTACCAGCGCCAACCTTGGGCAAAGAGATGGCCACCGGTAATGGCACCGATGAGAGCCCCCGCCAACAGGGATGTCACATGGCGGTGGCTGAGATTCTTCACGTCTCCATCGGACAATTCCGTCGCCAGTTCCCTTGGACTTTCCTTTGCATCAAGTAGCCGCGACATGGGGCCATCCTCGGTGATGCCGTGGGCTTCGGCCTCATCCAAAAGATGAGCTTCCAACTCCCGGAGCACCAGTCGCCTTCGGCGCACCGGCATGGCCTGGAGGCCTCGTTCCACCTCGCTGAGGTAGGCGGCCAAGGCTCTTTTCATCCCTTGGAACCCGCAGATCCACCAGGAGTTACAAAGCCCTCGACCATGTTCACAAACAGGCTCCACTGTTTTTTCTTGGCTTCAAGAAAGGTCGAACCCGCGGGAAGAATCGCGTAATAACGCCGGTCCCTGCCATTGGCCTGGGTCTGCCAGTACGACGATATGAATTCAGCGGCTTCGAGCTTATGCAGGGCCGGATACAGTGCCCCCTCTTTCAGCGTATAGGTGCCACTGGTGCGTTCCAGGACCGTCTCGATGATCTGATAGCCGTACATGGGCCCTTCGGTCAGGAGCGAGAGCAACAGAATGGGTGTGCTTCCCTTTAGCAGTTCACGGTCCATGGGATCTCCCGGTTTAGTCCTCAGTCTACCTCGCAAGGCGATGGGAGGGAATCACCAAAGCGCACGCAACCTTGAGACTTGAACCTTTTTTCACCCCTTCATGGCCTCGGCTAGCGGAATCCGGGAGGCCTTCCAGGCAGGAAAAAATCCACCCAGCAACCCCATCACCAAGCTGAAGGCCACGCCTTCCAACATCAGGACCGGAGTGATGGTAAAGGCGAAGCTCACATCACTGAAGGTCTGGAAACTTGTGGTCCCTGTCTGGATTCCGTTGGCGAAGAGCGCCAGAAAGGCTCCGATGACGCCTCCCAACCCGCACAGCAGGATGCTTTCCCACTGGAAGCTGGCCAAAATATCCCGACGCCGGAAGCCGATGGCACGGAGGGTGCCGATTTCCTTGGTGCGCCCAGACACCGAGGCGTACATGGTGTTCATCGCCGCGAAAATCGCGCCCACGGTAAGGATGAGCGTGATGAGGTTGCCCAGGATCCGGATGGGATCGCCGGACTTGGTGAGCTCCGTGAAATAGGCTTTTTCGCTCACGGTATCCAGCTTCAGGCGCTTGTCCTCGTCCAGGCTCTTCTTGAAGGCCTTGAACCGCTCCGGCGTGTCCAGGCGCGCCAACACGGAGCTGAAACTCTCCCGCTTGTAGGCCTGCTGGATATCCACCACATCAGACCAGATTTCGGAATCGAAGGAGGATCCGCCGCCATCAAAGACGCCCACTATCTCCCAATCGCGCCCGCCCATTTTCAGGACCCGGCCCTGCTCCATTCCCGTGAAACGCAGCTGCATTTTTCGAGGCACCACGACTTCGGAAAGGCCTGGGCGAAACCAGCGTCCCTGCACCAGCTTCACCTGGGAGCGCATGCGGATGCCCGTGGGCTCAAGGCCTCTCACGGTCACATTGGTATCGGCGCCATCGGACTTCTGGAAAATCTTGACCACCACCACTTCAGCGCTCACGAGAGGGCCGTTTGCATCTTTCGCCACCAGGGGATGCACCTTCAGGATGCGCGCCTGTCCTCGATCTATGCTGGAGTTCAATTCGAACTGCGCGTTGCTGCGCATGACGATGGCCTGATCCGCGCGACCCGAACTCACGAAGGCCTTCGATAACCCTTGGGCCAACGACAGCACCACCACGAAGATGCCCACCACCAGCGCGATGGCGCCCGCGGTGCTGACCGTCGCCACCTTGCGCTGCCACAGGCTCCGCAAGTTGTAGCTGAGAGGGATCGGGTAGGCGATGGCCGCCCAGGTGAGCCAGCCCAGGTAGCCCAGGAAGACCGCGCCCATGAGCCCCAGGATCATCATCCG
>JANOLT010000017.1:0-2557 GCA_031419915.1 Holophagaceae bacterium | reverse complement strand
TGGGCTTCATCTTCGAGAACAGCCTGATTTTCCGCCGTGAAGCTTGGGTCTTTTTTACTCCCTTGCCCTTGCTACCACTGACTTTCGCCTACGCCATCGTGCGACATGGATTTCTGGATGTGCGGCGCGCGATCCTGCGCTGGCTGGCCTATTTCGTGGTCCTCGGCACGGTCCTTTTAGTCTATCTCGGTGGCCTGGCCTGGCTCTTTGCAGAAGGCATGACGGCGGTTCCACCCGCCTGGATCGGCGCATTGCTTGGACTCTCCGCGCTGCCCGTAGGATGGCTCCTAAGGCGTGTGTTGAGGGCCATCCGGAAAGGATTTCGCAGAGATCTCTCCACCGCCCGGGAAATCATCCTGGGTCAGCTTCGCGAAACGAAGAAGCGCTTCTCAGAGGGGGCCTTGCTGGCTGGATTGCAGGCCACCCTGCGGGAGGCTTTCCGTCCACATATCCTGCTGCTTTTACCTTTCGAGGGCTACTTTATACAGCTTCCAGCCGCCGAAAAGGATGGCCTTTCCCATCCAGTTCGAAAAATTGAAATCCCCGCGGCACTGATTCGCCACGCCACGGAAAACCGGGAGCTGGTGTTAGGCCTGGGCAGCGACGAGGCCGACTGGATCCGGGAACAGGATCCTTCCTTGCGATCTCACATAGACACCCTGGAAGTCCAGGTGCTGGTGTTGATCCTGGTGGGTGAGAAACCTCATACGGCACTGCTGCTGGGTGGCAAATACTCCGAGCTGAACTATGGTCGCGAGGACCGGGAACTCCTGCGCGAAGTGGCCATTCAAGCCGGCATCGTGCTTGATACGGCGGTACTGCATCAAAGGCTGCTGGACCAGGGCCGAATGGAGCAGGAACTGGCCTCGGCGCGGCACATCCAGGAAGGCCTGATCACCACCACGCCACCGGAAACGCCGGGCTTTCATTTGGCCCTGCGCCTGGACCCCGCCCAGGAGACCGGCGGTGATCTGCTCTGGGTGAAACGTCGGCGCCGTGTTGCTGATGAAAAATACTCCTGGCTCGCGGCCGTTGGCGATGTGAGCGGCAAGGGGCTGGCGGGAGCGCTTTACATGAGCCAGTCCATCGCACTACTGGAGTTCTCCACGGAGCGGGAAGATCAGAGCCTGGAAACGATCCTGCCTTCCCTGGATCACACCCTTCGCACCTTGATGAGCCCGCGCGATTTCCTGACCCTCTGCCTGCTGGAGTGGGATGAGGATGGTCATTACCGGCTTGCCCGCGCAGGCCATCCTCCGGCCTTGCTGGTGAAGGGCTCCCAACCGCACGAGACAATGGAATTGAATCCCCATGGTCGGGGCTTGGGCCTTCGGCCCGCAGGCCCTGGTGATTGGCAGATCCAGGAAGGGCAGCTCTCACCCAAAGAATGGCTGGTGCTGTACAGCGACGGTCTTACCGAAGCCATGGATCACAAAGGGGAACAATATGGGCTGGATCGCTTCCGCGCTCAATTGCAGCGGCTCTGGGGCACAGGCAGCCTGCGGGCCGCCTGCGAAGCGGTTTTCCAGGATGTCGCGAAATTCGAGACGCAGAACCGGGATGACCGTACCCTATTGATTCTGGGAAGGGACGCATCATGAACGAGTCACCACAACCCCGGCAATCTGGATGGGTTCAATCGGCCCTGGTGGCGGTACTCGCCGCGCAGGTAGGCCTGCTTTGGCTCCATGGCGGGTTGCTGAATCGCCAGCACAGTGAGATGCAGGCCATGCGCCAAGACATTCAGGATCTGACGGAGGCCCTGGACAGCAGCGCCAGCGATTATGGACAGATCCCAGAAGAAGGCAGCTTCCAGCCGGCCTCATCTGGCAATCGTACCAACCGGCACCACCAGCGCCCGCGCATTCAGACCGTCAGCCATGTGAATTTCATCTTGCAGGACACCCAGGACAACGCGCCCGAAGGCCAGGATCCGACGATGAAGGATGTCCAGAAGACCCGTGATTCCGAGAAGAAAGCCATCGCCGATGCGCGCGACATCCGGCAGAAACTCTCCATCGAAGAAAACATCCGCAAGGCCGATGAAAAGAAAAAGGTGGAAGCCGCCACCAGTAGCTTCTACCCCCTGGTTTATTGGGCCATGGGCATCGGATTGCTGGCCTTCATCGTGGGCCGGGTCTGGCGCGCCCGCGCTGGTGGCAGGTAGCTCTAAGGGCCTGAAAGGGAATAAAGTGTCTCTCCACGAATTCCTGCTGCGGGATCCGGACTGTGAACAGCTCGCGGAAGGAGCCATGCACGCCGTTTCCCCGCTGCTTGATGATCCCGATCCAAGTCCTTGTTTGGGCCTTCTTGAACACTGGGCGGATCGGCTAGCGGGTCGCATGCCCTTGCCCTGGGACACGCTGGAAGCCCTTGAAGCGGTGAACGATTACCTTTTCCGCCATGTGGGCCTTCGCGGCGATCGAGAATCCTACGAGGATCCCCGCAACGCGGTGCTGCCACTTGTGATCTCGCGGCGACGAGGTTTGCCGATCTCGCTTTCGATCATCTGGATTGACGTGGCAAGGCGCCTGGGCCTTGATGCCGTGGGCATTGG
>JANOLT010000016.1:0-3706 GCA_031419915.1 Holophagaceae bacterium | reverse complement strand
GATTGATCCATGATTTTTTTATGATTGCACGGTCCACTTGGCTTCAGGCTTCGGGCTTCATTGTTGATTGCGTGAGCAGTTTGTGAGAGGCGCCCCAAGAGTGGAACATTTACAACAACGAAGCCTGCAGCCTGCAGCCTAAAGCCTAAAGCCAGTTTCATCCCGTCCAGATGCAGGATCCGGGTTAATTCTTCGGCGTTCCTGGAAGGCCAGAAAGACCAGTCATCGGGGAAGGTGGCGCCTTCACCACGAGTGGTCCTAGCGTGGGTGGCGGCAGGGCTTTCCCGCTCGTGCCCACGGCCACTAAAGGCAATTCTTTCAGAGGCAGCCACCAGGCTTGGGTACCGGAACCAAAAAGGAATCCGCCCGCTGCCGGTCGAAGGGCGCCATCGCCCATGGGAATGCTTAAATCCGAAGGCGGCCCCAGTTTCCGCCAGCACTCCGTCCAGGATGCGCGATTGATCGTGCCGCTCTCCGGATCCCAGCAATAGATTCGATCCAGGCCTTGGCGCAGGTAGTTTTCCCACGCGCTGCGATCAAAACCCTCGATATTTTGGGGCAGTAGCGCTGGTGTGGATTCTGTCGTGGCAGGGGCATTGGATTTCCATTCGCTACCTTCCGTTATTGGAGTCGAGGACGGGGACCCCTGGGATCCTGGAACCAGAGCGCCATTTTGGGTCGGGTTGGCCAAAGGCTGTAGCAGTGTTGGCACCGCCAAACCAAACCAGAGCTTCCCTTCCGCATCGGCCCCCAGTAGTTGCAGCAGCTCCGCATCTTTTTCGTATGGCGTTGAAACCGGAAAAGTCTTGGGTTCCCACATGGCTACGGATGTGCCATCTGCTTTTACCTGGATGATGCGTCCCGGTTCTGGTTGCCACCATATCTTTTTCCCGTTGAAAGCCAGGCTGCTCTTGGGCTCCACGAAACCCAAGGGACCGGGTGCTGGCAGCGCAATGTGGTTCCACCCCTTCTCCCCCAGGTATGCGGAAAGCCCCATGCGATGTGAGATGAGAAGGCTTGAAGCGCCCGTCGGAATCAGGTCCGTGACGCCTTGAATCTCGGGTGGCAATTCGATGGATTGCGCGATCGCGCGGGGTGCCTTAGCGCCCTCTCGTTCGCCCTTTTGAAGGAGCAACGGAAGGCGCACCAATTCGCCTTTATCTCCGAATCCGATGACGGCATTGACGGCATTGACGGCGTTGACAGCAGTGCCGCTGGCCTGATTTTGGTTCGGGGCAAGCACCAGTCGCTCCACTGCGGCACGATGGCTCCACCGCACCGATTGTGTATTCAGGTCCAATGCAACGATCAGCGGTACAACCGCTAAGGTGGCATCCTGGGCCCGATAGAGCAACACGGCCACGTTGCCTGGGAGCACCGCTGCGTCCTGCAATTGGGCGAAACGATAAAAGCCCTCCGTCACACCTTCGGGGCGGGGCACGTGCAGCTGTGCGGTCAGCAGGCCGTTTTGAAATATACCGATCTGCTGCTGGTCCGTCTGTGTAAGTACTTGGGCCACCTCGATGCCGCCAGCGGAGGGACGCAGCCAATGGAAGGCACGAAGCGGCCTGCCGCCATCTGTGTAGCGGAAAAGGCGACCCGCTCCCACATTGTTTGCGGAGAAACTCGTGAAGGGTTCATCGAAAGCAGAGGGTGTGGATCTGGTGCGCAGCAACCACCAGGCACTTCCTCCTAGGACAAGCATCATGATGAATACCGCGAGAAGTGCCTTTTTCATGCCTTGACTCCGTGTTCCAAAAGATAGGCTTCCAGTGTCACCAGAGCACGCTCTCGGTGGGCCTGGCCTTTGGCCTGTTTGAGGCCACGCGCACCGCCCGCGCGCGTGAGGGCGCGATGATCCAGCGATCCTTCTGGCAGATCAGGCATGAGTCCTAGCATAGCGTTGGTGGGGCCAAAGTCTTTCAACGATGCATGTGCCAGGTAGTGCAGCAGGGCGCCCAGCATGGTTTCCCGCGGCAGTGGCACCGGTGGTTTTCCGTGCAAGGCGCGCTGGATGAAGAAGGCTGCGGCGAGCCCACCTGCCGCGGATTCCAGGTAGCCCTCCACGCCGCTCAGTTGGCCAGCGATCCAAAGATTGGGCACGGTCTTCACCGCGAGCGTCGCGTCGAGAACCTTTGGCGCCTGCACATAGGTGTTGCGATGGATGCTGCCAAACCTCACGAATACCGCTTCTTCAAGGCCTGGAACAAGATGGAGCACATCTCTTTGGGCGCTCCATTTTAGTCGAGTCTGAAAGCCCACCAGATTGTAATGGTCGCCCGCAAGCGTGTCCTGGCGAAGTTGCACGGCGGCGTAGGGCCAACGGCCCGTGCGGGGATCGTCAAGACCAACGGGCTTCATGGGGCCATAGCGAAGCGTCTGGCGCCCACGATCAGCCATGACTTCGATGGGAAGGCAGGCCTCGAAGTAGGGCGTGTCAAAATCATGCAGATCCGCGCGCTCGGCGGTCAGGAGCGCATCCATGAATCGTTCGTATTCAATTTCAGTGAGTGGGCAGTTGATGAAATCAGCCTCACCCTTGTTGTATCGGGATGCTCGGAAAGCAATATCCATGTTGATGGAATCACACTCGACGATGGGCGCGATGGCATCGTAGAAAAAGAGCTGATCGCCGCCGCATATGCCGGAAAGCCACTCAGCAAGTGGTTCTGCCGTGAGTGGCCCTGTTGCGATCAGTGTTGGGATCGAGAGGTTCGGCGCTGTTTCCGTAGCCGTGATCCACGCGATGTTCGGATGCTGTTTCAGGGCTGTCGTGACTGCCTGTGAGAACGCATCGCGATCCACCGCCAACGAATTTCCAGCGGGCACGCGGGTTGCTTCCGCGCATTGCAGAATCAACGAACCCAAGCGTCGCATTTCGGTTTTAAGAATGCCCGTGGCGCTTGTGGCCTCGTCATTTTTGAAGGAGTTGGAGCAGACCATTTCTGCCGCATGGCCGGTCTGGTGGGCGGGAGTCATCTGGGAAGGACGCATCTCCGAAAGGCCCACGCGAACCCCTGCTTGGGCCAATTGCCAGGCCGCTTCGGATCCGGCCAACCCTGCGCCGATCACATGGACTTCGATGGGTTTGCTCATTCCTATATGGATTCTAGGCCGTTGACGCACACTGGCCCACAGGTCTTTGCACCTCGTGAGAACTTTTTCTTGCAACATAATTTCCAGGTGGTACTCTAATTTTCCTGCCGCGATCGAGGTTGTGGACAGGGAAGGGGCGAGATGCGCCCGCATATCCGGATTGTTGGGGGATGCGAAGTGTGTCGAGACTTCCGAGGCATCTTTGAAAACCGGATAAAGAGAATGGAAGCCAAAACGGTTTCTCGGGCGCTTTAGGGTGCCAGAGGACCAAAAGACTGGGTCGTCGAAAGGCGGTTCAGCAAAGAAGCAAGCGTCCTGGGTGATGTGTCACTCAGGTAGAGCTTTAAAGATTAAACATGAGAGTTTGATCCTGGCTCAGAATGAACGCTGGCGGCGTGCCTAACACATGCAAGTCGGATGTGCCGCAAGGTGCATGGCAGACGGGTGAGTAACGCGTGGGGAATCTACCTCTTTGTGGGGAATAACGCTCCGAAAGGAGTGGTAATACCGCATGAGATCCATGGCTGGGATGCTGTGGATGAAACCTGGGGACCGCAAGGCCTGGGGCAAGGAGAGGATCCTGCGTCTGATTAGCTAGTTGGTGAGGTAA
>JANOLT010000015.1:0-1529 GCA_031419915.1 Holophagaceae bacterium | reverse complement strand
GGAAGGCCGCAGGCACGCCTTCTTTCTTGGCGCGGGCCAGGGCATGGCGCAGGGCTTCATTGGTCTTGGGATCCGGATCCTTGGAGGTGGAACCTTCGACGGATTCGCAGATCAGATTCCAATGGCGCTTCACCAACTGGCTGCCCACCGCCAACATGGCGACCTTGCGCTCCTCAGTAACCTTCCAATCAATGAAGGCTTCGATATCAGGATGATCCAGATCGAGTGTCACCATTTTGGCGGCGCGACGCGTGGTGCCGCCGCTTTTGATGGCGCCTGCGGCCTTGTCTCCCACCGCCAGAAAGCTCATCAAGCCGGAGCTGCGGCCGCCGCCACTCAAGGCTTCTTCAGCGCCACGGAGCTTGGAGAAGTTGCTACCGGTGCCGGAGCCGTATTTGAAGATGCGGGCCTCGCGGGTCCACAGATCCATGATGCCGCCCGGGTTCACCAGATCGTCCGACACGCTTTGGATAAAGCAGGCGTGGGGCTGGGGCCGCTCGTAGGCGGACGTGGATTTCTTGATATCGCCGGTTTCCGGGTTCACGTAGCTGTGGCCTTGGGCCGGACCGGAGATGCCGTAGGCGTAGTGCAGGCCGGTGTTGAACCACTGTGGCGAATTGGGCGCGCACATCTGCTTGGCGAGCATGTAGGTCAACTCGTCGTAGAAGGCCTGGGCGTCCTCGGGTGTATCGAAGTAACCGTGGGTCTCGCCCCAATGACGCCAGCAGCCCGCCATCCGATGGAAGACCTGCCGGGCATCGGTTTCGCCGCCATTCGCGGCGTTGATGCCTTTGCGGCGGAAATACTTCTGGGCCAGGATGTCCACGGCCACCTGGGACCAGGTATCGGGCACCATCACATCCTTGGCTTCGAAAACCACCGTTCCATCCAGCTTGGTGATCTTGCTGACACGCGGTACGAAGGTGATTCCCGCGAGAGGCTCCTGGCCTTCACGGGTAAAATGGCGCGCAATCTTCATTGGGACCCTCGGACTATTTATGAAGGATGTGAGATATGGGGGGATGGGGCTGTTCAGTCAGGAAAACTCCAGAACCAACTCATCATCCAGAAATATGCCGAAATGCTTGGCTGATGGACCGGCCTGAAGGGTAAAACCTCAAGGGATAGTGTCGGAAGACAAGGATCACCCCAAGATATAGGGGTGTCAAGGGGCGAATGGAAAACAATTTATGGACGTTTGCAGGCCCTTATTTCCTAGCTACTTGGGCCCAGCCTTTGGCCCCAGAGCGTGTCCCGGTTAACCTGATTTTAAGCCGGGCCCCATGCATCGGGGTGCGATGAACCGGGTCAGATCGGAAGAAGCAGCCCTAAGTTGTTCCCCCGAGTGCCGTGGTCAGCCCGGCCCCTATGGGGCCAAGCTGACCATCGCTCAGGCTGCGCCTTCGCGAACGGCACCAGGGACTCGCTCCCTGCGGGGCCCCGCTTCGCGCGCGGTGCGCGCTCCACGACCCGCATGGTCGCGAGCGTGGTCAGCCCGGCCCCTTTCGGGGCCAAGCTGACCATCGCGC
>JANOLT010000014.1:0-13779 GCA_031419915.1 Holophagaceae bacterium | reverse complement strand
CCGCTTCACGCAACCCGGTGTTCGGCGATGAAGGCCGTCAGCGCCTCCACATTTTTGAATGCTTGCAGGCCCGCAGCCTCGTCCTCGATCTTCACACCAAAGTGCTGCTCGATACCCAGCACCAATTCCAGCGCGTCAATGGAATCCAGGCCCAGTCCTTCGCCAAACAGCGGAGCCATGTCATCAATCTGATCCGGCGTCATGCCCTCCAATTTCAGACGCTCGATGATCATGGTTTTCACTTCGGTCTTCAAATCGCTCATGCAGGCCTCGTTTGAATGATTCTAGCGTGAAAGTGCCTTGGGTCACGGCTGGAGGCGCGGTTAGGATAAAGGTTCTGGGAATCCACTATGCAAAGCCCCCTTACTCCCTTTCTTGGCGTCTTGATCCTCCTGCTGGTGGCCATCACGGTGGCTGCCATCGTGCTGGTGCTGTCCGGCGTCATTTTGCCGCGCTACAAGCCCAACAACCCGCAGGCCAACAAACTCTCGCCGTTTGAATGTGGGGCTCCGCCCTTGCAGGAGGGCGCCCGGCATCGTTATTCGGTGAAGTTCTATCTCACGGCCATGCTCTTCATCCTGTTCGATGTAGAAGTCGCGTTCATGCTGCCCTGGGCCGTGCAGTACAAAACCCATCTCAATACCTTCGTTCCCATGCTGACTTTCTTCGCCACCCTTCTGGTGGGTTTCATCTACGCCTGGGGCAAGGGCGCGTTTGAGTGGGAGCGATAGATGCCGGCGTCGGAGCTGAATCTCAACGATGCGGTCCTGACCACCCGCCTCGACACGGTGGTGAACTGGGCCCGCAAGAACAGCCTTTGGCCCATGCCCTTCGGCACCGCCTGCTGCGCCATCGAATTCATGAGCGTGATGGCTTCGAAATACGACATGTCCCGCTTCGGCGCCGAAGCCATGCGCTTCAGCCCGCGCCAGAGCGACATGATGCTGGTGCTCGGCACGGTCACCAACAAGCTGGCGCCGGTGCTCCGAACCATCTACGCCCAGATGGCGGAACCAAAATGGGTCATCAGCGTGGGTGTTTGCGCTTCAAGCGGAGGCATGTACCGCACCTACGCGACGCTACAAGGCATTGATCGCGTGGTGCCCGTGGACGTCTACGTGCCGGGCTGCCCACCCCGGCCCGAAAGCATGCTTTACGGCGTCATGAAATTGCAGGAGAAGATCGAGAAAGAATCCCTCACCATGCGCAAAGACCACATCGCCCGTTTCTACGAGAGCCTGGACCGCCAGAAAGAACTGGAGGCCAGCCGTGGTCTCAGTTCTCAGCAGGCTGTCCGCGAAATGATGCTGGACGCGGGGGATCGTGGTTTGGCGACAATTTTTTAACCGCGAAAATCGCGAAAGGACGCCAAAAATGAACATAACAATTATCGCTCTTTCGCGTTTTTTTTAGCGCCTTTCGCGATTGAAGGATTTTCGAGGTTTCCGTGATCATCGAACACATTGACGAGCAACTGCCCAGCGCCATCACGGATAGCCACGCTTTCCGGGGCGACGTGACCATCGTCGTTGCGAAGGAAAAATTTATCGACGTGGTGGACCTGATTTTTAACGATGGCTACCAGATGTTGGTGGATATCACGGCAGTGGACTGGCCGGAGCGACAGATGGGTGATCGCGTGGTGCGGTTTGATGTGGTTTACCACTGGCTCAACCTCACCAACCAGGAACGCCTGCGCATCAAGGTCCCCGTTGCGGATGGCGAAACGATCCCGAGCCTGGCGAATCCAAATCTCGAACATCCCATCAAGACCGCCGACTGGTATGAGCGCGAGGTCTTTGATCTCTTCGGCATCCCTTTTGAGGGCCATCCCAACCTGCAGCGACTCCTCACCTGGCAGGATTTCCCGGGCCATGCGCTGCGAAAGGATTTTCCCCTCGATGGCGGCGATTCATTCTGCATGGCCGATAGCACCGCGCCCTACACCGGGCAAAGCCACCCAATGAGCGAGTGATCCATGGACTCCATTGCCATCTCCACCCAACAGCTCGACGGCGACAAGATGTTCGTCAACATGGGGCCGACGCATCCGGCCACCCATGGCACACTGCGCATCGTTTTGGAGCTCGAAGGCGAGATCATCATGCGCGCCACGCCGGAAATCGGCTACCTGCATCGCGGCGTGGAAAAGCTCGGTGAGCACCTGAGCTACAACCAGTTCGTAACGCTGACGGACCGTCTGAACTACTGCTCCTCCATCATGAACAACGTGGGTTACACAGGAGCCGTGGAGAAGCTGCTGGATCTGGAAATCCCCGAGCGCGCGAAGATCATCCGCGTGCTGGTGTCGGAGCTGGCGCGCATCACGGATCATGTGGTGTGCGTGGGCATCAACGCCGTGGACATCGGCGCCTTCACCGCCTTTCTCTACCTTTTCAAGCAGCGCGAAACGGTCTACGACCTGTTTGAGATGGCCGCCGGCCAGCGCCTGCACACGAGCTTCACCCGCGTGGGCGGCTTGTTCCGTGATCTGCCCGACGACTTCTTCCCATTGGCGGAGATCTTCCTCGAAGAGTGTCCCCTGGCCATCGACGAGCTGGAAAAGCTGCTGACCCGCAATCCCATCTGGCATGACCGCACCAAGGGCGTGGGCTCACTGAGCCCCGAAGAGGCTATCAACTGGGGCTACACAGGGCCCTGCCTCCGAGCCTGCGGCGTCCCACAGGATCTGCGCAAATCCCAGCCCTATCTTGGCTATGACCAATACGACTTCGACATTCCGGTGGGTACCACGGGCGATGTGTTTGATCGCTACCTGGTTCGCGTAGAGGAAATGCGTCAGAGCCTTCGCATCGTCCGGCAAGCCCTCAACAAGTTAAAAGAGATCGGCCCGGGCCCGGTAATTGTGGACAACTACAAGGTAGCCCTGCCCCCCAAAGAGAAGGTCTACACGCGGATGGAGAGCCTGATCCATCACTTCAAGCTCATCATGCATGGCATCGAGATGCCCGTGGGCGAGGTCTACAGCGCCACCGAAGCCGCCAATGGTGAGCTGGGCTTTTACATCGTCAGCGATGGCGGCAAGAATCCCTATCGCATCCGGGTTCGTCCGCCCTGCCTGCCCATCTTCAGCAGCTTCGATCAGAAAGTACGCGGGCGATTGATCGCCGATGCCGTCGCTGAATTAGGAGCGATGAATATCATTGCCGGTGAGCTTGACCGCTGAGTGGATTGGAACTCGACTATTCTTCCGCCCCATCCGTCAACACCAACCGATAGTGATCCCGCAATCGCTCCAGCAGGTTCAATAGGTGGTTGCGTTCGTCATCGGTAAGGCAGCCATCAATTCCTTCGCAAACGCGGGCATGGATGGGCCGCACTTTGTCTTGAAACGCGTCCCCTTTGGGTGTCAGGCGAATGCGGCTGCCCCGGCGGTCCCGTGGGTTTTCACAGCGCTTCACCAGCCCCTGGGCTGTCAGGCGGTTCACCAGTCGCGGCACGTCGGCATTGCGGAAGATCATGCGGTCCTTGATCTCGCCGATGAGGTAGCCCTCCTTGGGCCCACCTTTGAGAATGCGCAGCACGTTGAATTGCTGGTCGGTGATCTCGACCTTCTTGAAGACCTGCTCATCCAGGATCCGTGAAACATATTCCCGCGTCAGCAGCAGCGCCAAGGCCACCTCGTGGCCGGGCTCGATGGGTTTGCCGATCTTGAGTTCTTCGCGCAGGTGCATGGCTCCTTCAGAGTATCTGAAGAATGAGAGAAAAAAATAGATGTTGCAACATCTATTTTAAATCTTAGACTGTATCTGGCCCCTCGGCCTTCCCTGGAGTTCCCCATGCGCTCGACGATCCATCCATTCCGCCTACTGCTTCCCGCACTTTTGCTGGTGGTCCCCGCGTTCGCCACGGACACGTACAAAATTGATGCTGTCCATTCGGAGATGGGATTCAAAGTTCGCCACCTGGTTTCCCGCGTCTCGGGCCGCTTCACGAAATTTGAGGGGACGATTCAGCTGGATGAGAAGAATATCCAAAATTCAAACGTGTTTGTGAGCATTGATGTCGCCAGCATCAACACCGATAACGCCAACCGTGACGCCCATCTGCGTTCGGCTGACTTTTTTGATGCTGAGAAATTCCCCACCATCACCTTCAAGAGCACTTCAGTCAAAGAAGTATCCAAGGGGCAATTGCAGGTCACCGGCGATTTCACGATGCACGGCGTCACCAAACGCATCACCCTTCCCATCACCAGCCTTGGCGGCATGGCCTCGCCCTTCAAGGACTTCCGCGCCGGCTTCGAGGGCAGCCTCAAGATCAATCGCCAGGACTTCGGCGTGAAATGGAACAAGACACTGGATGCCGGTGGAACCATGCTCAGCGATGACGTGGACATCAGCCTTGCCGTCGAGGCCGTCAAGCAGGCGCCGGAAGCGAAAAAATAAGGGAGGTCATCAGAACGCTTCTCGCACCCGTAGGTAGCTGGCAAAGCGGGGTAGTCCGCTGCTCGTGAGCCCACGGTACGTGTAGGTGACAGTGGCACCGATGGCAGGCGGGTACTTCCGGTCGTGATCGCTGAATCCGGTGCCGATGACAAAGCGCCGTCCTTCGGGGCTTTCCACACGCAGGGCACCAAGCATACCCGTGTATTTGCCCTTCCCTGGAATATGCGCGACCACCACGGCCTCAGTGTCCAACAAAGGCTTGAGCTTGAGCAGCACGTCGCTGCGGCCCGTGGTGTAGGGCGCATCCGCCAAGTGGAGCATCAGGCCTTCGCCGCCGCCGCGAACGACGTCATCGAGCCGTGCCTTCAGTGCCTCGCGGTCCTTCACGGGACTCTGTAAAACACCTACCAACTGGGGCCATCGGGCGGCCGCCACGACTTCCTGGATGCGCTGCGCCCGCTCGGTGAAGGTTCCGGGGGCGCCCGGAAGCTCGAAGACCATGTACGTGATCTGCCGCCATTCCTCATCCGCGGGTTCCGTCTTGCGCACGAAGCCAGACAATTTTTCAAAGCCACCGCGGGCCAGCCACAGCTCACCGTCCAGGGCCTGCGCCGGAAGCTTTTCGATGAACCAACGTGGCGCATGGACCTCCCGGCCGCTGCGGAAGCGAAGGACCTTACCGTCCCACATCGCCCGCACGCCATCGTACTTTTCGCTCACCAGGTACCGCGCGGGGTCCACCTCCGGACCCAGCACGTTGGCCAGGAGAAGGGGTGGCGCGGATTTCTGGGCTAGGGAGAAGGGCGCGTTTCCGGCCATCGCCGGAAGGAGCCACGCAAGCAGGAGGCTGCTGAGGATCGAAGGTTTCCCTGGTGCGTTCATTGCCACCTCTCGACGGTCGAAGGAAGAGTTTGTAGGGATTGTGGGTCCATTGCCCGCAGAAGGACAGTCTCAGCCGAGCGTCTCCGGCTGGCGGCCGGTTGCTGCCAGCCTTGGGCCGTGGATCAGGGCGCCGCAGGGCCGCTCGCACGTGAGAAAAGTCCCTACTCCCGGCTCTTCGCAGGCGGCCCTGACGCTGTTTCTGGAGTCGGGACCGGTAGGTTACTTTTAAATGACGGCTTACGCCGTCCTGTGTCCGGCATAAGCAGCCCTAACGGACTGGCCAGGAAAGCACTGGCCACTCCGCAACGGCTGCTAAACTATGGGTTACCACGAGTGAGCCCATGAATCATCCCCTGCCTCCCGAGACATCTGACCACGCCTTGGCCACTGGAGAGCGCCTGCCGAAAAGCGAGCGCACCAAATTCAGCCCTGAAGCCATCGCTGAAATCCACGCCATCGCCACGAAATACCCGGACAAACTGGCGGCCACGCTCCCGGCGCTACACATCGCCCAACGGGAGTTTGGTTTCGTGAGCCTGGACGCCATGAAGGCCGTGGCCCGGGCCTTGTCCATCCCCGAAGGCCACGTATTTGGCGTGGCCAGTTTTTACACCATGTATCAGAAAAAGCCCGTTGGCAAATTCCACCTGCAGGTCTGCACGAACATCAGTTGCGCCCTGAGTGGCGGCGTCGAATTCCTGGAAAAAGTTTGCAAGAAAACAGGCTGCCATCCGGGTGGCGGCCCTTCTGCCGATGGCCTGTGGAGCGTTGAAGAAGCCGAATGCCTGGCCTCCTGCGGCAGCGCGCCGTGCATGCAGGTGAACGCCGATGTTTACGATGAGAACATTGACGACGCCAAACTCAACGAGATCATGAAGGCCTGCGAGCGCGGCGAATACCGGGAATGGGCGAAGTAAGCCAGTGAGCGGAGAAGATAAAATGGCGACCTTTCGCACCAAGCCCGATCACCAGCGCTACACCTTCGAGGGTTTCGGCACCGATAAATACCCAAATCTCATGCTTCGAGGCGCGGGAGACCTGAACAACTGGCCTCTTGCAGTCTACGTCTCGAAACACGAAGGCTACGTGGCGCTGAAGAAGGCCCTCCAAATGGAGCCCGTGGCGGTCACCGAGGAAGTAAAGACCTCCGGCATCCGGGGCCGCGGCGGTGCGGGATTTCCCGCAGGACTGAAATGGTCCTTCATGCCCAAGGACACGCCTGATAGAAAATTGACGCGCTATGTGGTTTGCAACGCGGACGAAGGGGAGCCGGGCACCTTCAAGGACCGCGCGATCATGGAGTACAACCCGCACCAGGTCATCGAGGGCGTGATCATCTCCGGCTGGGCCATGCAGTGCCAGACGGGATTCATCTACGTGCGCGGCGAATTTCTGTGGCTCATCGAAAAACTGGAGCACGCCATCCAGGAAGCCAGGGACGCGGGTTTCCTGGGCAAGGACATCCTGGGCACCGGCTGGGACTTCGACCTTATCGTCCACCGCGGAGCAGGCGCCTACATCTGCGGCGAAGAAACGGCGCTGCTCAACTCGCTGGAAGGCCGGCGCGGAGAGCCCCGCGTGAAGCCGCCCTTCCCCGCTGCCAAGGGCGCCTTCGGACAACCCACGACCATCAACAACGTGGAAACCCTTGCGGCGGTCCCCGCGATCCTGCGCATGGGTGGTGCCGAGTATTCCAAGATAGGCAGACCGAAAAATACGGGCACTCGCGTGTTCTGCCTGAGCGGCCACGTCAAGCGGCCGGGTCTCTATGAACTGCCGCTGGGCTTGCCTCTGGACTTCATCATGAATGATTTGGCGGGCGGCTCCAGCACCGGCAAAAAGATCAAGTGCGTGATCCCCGGTGGCGCTTCAGCGCCGGTCTTCAGTGAAAAAGAATTTTCAACGCTCATGGATTTCGACAGCGTGCGCGACGCGGGTTCCATGGGAGGGTCCGGTGGCGTGATCATGATGGACGAAGACACCTGCATGGTGCAGGCCTGCCTGCGCCTGATCCGCTTTTATGCCCATGAAAGCTGTGGCCAATGCACCCCCTGCCGCGAAGGATGCAACTGGATGGAAATGATCCTGTACCGCATCGAGCATGGCCAGGGCCGCATGGAAGACTTGGATCTGCTGGAGAGCATCACGCCCAACATCGCAGGAAAAACCCTGTGCGCTTTTGGCGACGCCGCCTGCGGCCCCATGGACTCCATACTCCAGAAATTCCGACCCGAATTCGAGCACCACATCACCCATAAGACCTGCATGGCGAAAGGCCATCGGCTGTTGGCAAACGTCGGCGGGCACTGATTTGTAGGCTGTAGGCGCTAGGCTGTGGGCTGTAGGCCAAAGCGAACGGCTAGGATCTCGCACTCGCCACGGACAAGCTTGAGACTTGGGACTCGGGACTTGAGACTTGGGGCTCTTCCCCTACTTCGCCATCAGCGAATACATGATCGCTTTCTGCGCGTGAAGGCGGTTTTCGGCTTCGTCGTAGATCAGGCTTCGGGGTCCATCTATGACTTCTTCCAGCACCTCATAGCCGCGGTAGGCAGGCAGGCAATGCAGGAAGATGGAATCCTGGCCTGCGGCTTCCATCACGGCGTTGTCCACGGTGAAACCCTTGAAGGCCGCGATGCGTTCGGCCTTTTCTTCTTCCATGCCCATGCTCACCCAGGTGTCCGTGGCGACCACATGCGAGCCCTTCACGCCTTCCATCACGTTGTCGGTGAGGGTCAGCGTCGTGCCTTGGGCCGCATGGTCCTCCAATGCCGCTTCGACGATGGCCGCGTTGCAGGAATATTTCGGATCCTTGGGCGTGATGATGGTGCAGTCCATGCCGGTCTTGCCGGTGCCCTGCATGTAAGAGTGGGCCATGTTGTTGCCATCGCCGATATAGGTGAGTTTCAGGCCATTGAGCCGTCCAAAATGCTCCCGCACGGTCTGCAAATCCGCCATGATCTGGCAGGGGTGCTCAAGGTCCGTAAGACCGTTGATGACGGGGATGGAGCCATATTTTGCCAGATCCGTGACGGTCTGATGGGCAAAGGTGCGGGCCATGATGCCCTGAACGAAACGGCTCATGACGCGGGCGGTGTCGTAGATGGGCTCGCCCCGACCGATCTGGATATCGCGGGAAGAAAGAAACTGCGCCACGCCGCCCAGCTGGTACATGCCGGTTTCAAAACTCATGCGGGTGCGGGTGCTGGACTTCTCGAAAATCATCGCGAGAACCTGACCCTTCAGCGCCTTATTGAATCGCTTGGGGTGTTGCTTCATCTCGTCGGCGATATCGAGCAGTTGCTTGATCTGCTTTGATGAATAATCCGACAGGGAGAGGAAGTGGGACTGCCTGGGCATGGCGTACTCCGGGATGAAATCGATCTTTCATTATGAAAGCAGCCAACGGCCCGGTCAAAGACCGTCTGCAATGAGGATCGCGGGCTGGAAGGGCAGTTCCTTGGCGGCTGAGAAGGACTTCATGCCCCAAAGCACCAGGCGATGCGCATAGGGCTTCCACAGTTCCGGCTTGGCCATCACCGCGGCGATGGGCGGATGAAACATCAGCGCTTCCGGCAGCTCCGCCAGCTCTTCTCCGGTCAGTTCCATGGCTTCTTCCAAGTCCCATAAAAATCCGCAGCGGGCCTCGTGGCAGTCCGCCCAGAGCTGGAGCACTTCGCTGGGTTCAAAACTGCTGAAGAGCACACGGTCAATGGCGTCTGCGGCATCCACCGCGGCCAAGGCGTGCTTCCAGCCGGGTTCGCCCTTGAGCTCAACATTGATGAGCCTCGCGGTCAGATCCAGCACATCACTCAAGCGCGGCACGTCCTCGCCATTCTTGAGCTTGGGCAGCTCGTTCACTTTCATCTGCCGCAGGATTCCGCCACTCATGGCCGTGCGAGCCAGGTCATCATCATGCAGCACGCAGCAGACGCCATCCCGCGTGGGCTGAACATCCAGTTCGAAGCCATCCATCCCCGCAGCCAGCGCCGCGTGGAAAGCCTCCATGGAATTCTCTAGATGCTTTGCGGAATAGCCCCGATGGCCGAGGAGCAAGGGTTTGGCTGATGACATGGGAGGCTCCTGAAGCTTCCATTGTGGCGGAGTTTGCTGATATTTTTCGTTGACCGTGAGCAAAGAATCGGGAAAGGGTGGTCCGAGGGTACGGCGGCGATGTGACAGCAGCGAGGGTGCTCGCGGATATCCTGAAGATTGCATCTTTTGAAGGGCTCCCATGAACATGACCATTCGAGCCTACGCACCCGCCAGCATCGGCAATTTCGCTGCGGGTTTCGACTTGATGGGCGCCGCCCTTGCGCCCCTCGATGGCTCGCTATGGGGCGACGTGGTGAGTGTCCAAGCGGCTTCCAAAACCACCCTTCTAGTAACGGGTCCCTACGCCCATCTCATGCCGCCGGACCCCGCGCAAAACCTTGTGCTGCGTACCTTCGCCTTTGTGAAAGAGGCTTTGGTTTCCAAGGGTATTTCATGCCCTGAAATGGCTTTCACCCTTGAAAAGAATCTTCCGCGGTCCAGCGGCTTAGGCTCCAGCGCCAGTTCCATCGTGGCGACCCTGGTGGCCTGTCAGATGCTCTTAGGAGAACCGTTCACAAGGTCAGAACTATTGCAGATGGCGGGCCGCGCCGAGTCACTGGTTTCAGGTTCGGTGCATCTGGACAACGTGGCTCCATGCCTGCATGGTGGCCTGCTGTTGCTGGTGCCGGGCGAGGACGGAAGCTCCAAACCCCGCGCCCTGCCTTGGCCTTCGGAGCTCGTGATCGCCGTGGTGCATCCCCACTTTGAACTTTCCACCGAACGGGCGCGGCACCTGATGCCGAACATGCTTCCGCTACCAGAGGCCCTGGCCTTCGCACAAAATCTCGCTGCCTTTGTTCACGCTCTGCACACCCAGGATCAGGAGATCTTTGTCCGGTGTCTGCGCGATGTGTTGGCGGAGCCCCATCGCGCGGATCTGGTGCCCGGCTTTCGCGCCGCTCAGAAAGCCGCCATGCAATCCGGTGCTTTGGGCTGCACGCTATCGGGCTCCGGCCCATCTATTTTCGCGGTTACCGAGGGAATCGAGCACGGAGAAGAAGTCGTGGCAGCCCTTCAAGAGGCTTTCAACGCCGTGGGACTTGCCTCCGAGGCCCGCCTTTGCGGTGTGGACCCACTAGGTGCCCGGGTGCTTGTTTGAAATTCATCAACACACGAAACCCCAACGACACAGCCACATTCCGTGAAGCCGTGTTGCGGGGCGTGGCCCCCGGGGGCGGGCTCTGGATGCCGGAACCGCTGCCCGTGTTCGAAGACTGGGATAGCTTGCTGCAGTTGCGCTGGGTGGAACGCAGCGAGATCATCCTTCGCAGATTCATCGGCGGGGAGTTTGATCAAGACGCTTTGGCCGCGGCCATCAGCAGCGCCTTGGACTTCCCCATTCCATTGACTCAAGTTCGGCGCGGCCTTTATGCCCTGGAACTCTTTCATGGCCCAACCTTGGCATTCAAGGATGTGGGCGCACGGTTTTTCGCCCATATCTTGGACCTGGTTCGCGAACCCGGACTGCCCCTGACCATTCTCACCGCCACCAGCGGAGACACTGGCGCGGCTGTGGCTCAGGCCTTCTGGCAGCGCCCTGGCGTGCGCGTGGTGGTGCTTTATCCGAAAGGCCGCGTGTCGGACTTGCAGGAGCGTCAGTTCACCACGCTCGGGGACAACGTGACCGCGCTCGCCGTGGAAGGATCCTTCGACGACTGCCAGGCTCTGGTGAAGGAATGTTTCAACGATGCGGATCTGTCGGCCCGCCACGGCCTTACTTCCGCGAACTCCATCAACGTGGCGCGGCTGCTGCCTCAGATGCTCTACTACGCCGAAGCCATCGCCCAATTGCATCAGCAGGATGTGCGTGAAGGCATCGTCATCGCGGTGCCTTCGGGTAATTTTGGCAATCTCTGCGCGGGGCTCATGGCTAAGCAAACGGGCCTGCCCATGCGCGCTTTCGTGGCCGCCACCAATGCCAATGCCACGGTGCCCCGATACCTGGACAGCGGCGAATATCAACCCCAGCCGAGCGTCGCCACGCTCTCCAACGCCATGGATGTGGGCGCCCCCAACAACTGGGAACGCATCCAGCACCTTTTCGGCGGCGACCTTCATTCGCTCCGCCAAGCCTTGCGGTGGGGTTTCAAGAACGACACCGACACCAAGCGTTCCATTCGCGAGTTGATGGGCATGGGTTATCTCGCGGATCCCCATGCCGCGGTGGCCTACGCCGTGCTGGAGGATCGCCTAGGCCTGTCTGAAACCGGCGTGTTCCTGGGCACCGCGCATCCCGCCAAGTTCCTGCCCGTCTACGAGCACACGGGCATCCATGTCCCAATTCCCGACCCTCTAGAAGCCTTGCGGGATCGTCCATTGCTGTCGAAGGAAATCCCCAATGACCTGGCCGCGGTGAAGCGGATCTTGGAAGCTTAGATCACTTTCCCTGGATTGAAAATCGCTGTTGGATCCCAGGCACGCTTGAGGGCGCGCAGCAGCTCGATCTGGCCGGGGTCGCTCAAGGCGATAAAAGCCTCCCGTTTGGCTAGGCCGATGCCGTGCTCGCCACTCAGTGTGCCGCCCAAATGAACGGCCAGTTTGAAGAGATCCATCAGCTGGCGTTCCAGTACCACCGGCTCTGTCTCCCCCGCGGCCAGAAGGTTCACGTGAAGATTCCCGTCACCCAAATGGCCATAGGTCACGGCGGGGATTTTCAGTTTTTCAAGGCCTTCGAAAAAATCAGAAATACGGTTGCGAGGCACCACGATATCTTCGCTGACTTTTTTCGGATGGAGCTCTTTCAGGAAGGCCGACGTCAACCGCCGGATGTTCCAGATCTGGTCCCGCTGCCGCGATTCCGATGCGATTTGCAGATGCTCCGAGACTGGCCCGAGCGCATCCGTAAGCGATGAAATGAAGGCCTCCGTCGTGCAGCCTCGATCATCGAATTCCAGAATCGCGAGAGCCTTGCCAGGCAGGCGGCGGGCCTCCTCCGGCCCACTCTCGCGCAGTTCCGCCAAAACCGCGGCATCGAAAAACTCGAAGGCCGAAGGAAGAAATCCGTTCGCGCAAAGCTGTCCCGGCAGCTCCAATAAATCCTGAAAACGCGAGACTGGCAGCAGCAGCGTCAAGAACTCCGTGGGCTTCGGAATGAGCCGCACCGTGGCGCCCACGATCAGTCCAAAGATGCCTTCACTGCCAATGAGCACCTGCGCGAGACTCGGTCCCACATTGGCTTTCACGCTGCCGATGCCGAAGCTGTGGATCTCGCCATCGGCCATGAGGGCATCCACGGCGAGCACCCAATGCCGGGTCATGCCGTACTTGCATGCGTTGGGTCCGCCCGCGTTCGTAGCCAGGCTCCCGCCAAAGGCGCAAATGGGCCATGAATTGGGATCCGGCGGATAGAAAAGGTTTGAATCTTCTGCGGCAGTCTTCACGTCCCGCAGCCACGCGCTGGCGGGGGCGGTGAGCGTAAGGTTCTGGTTCGAGACCTGGATCTCACCGGGCCAAGCGCTCATATCCACCACCACGACGCGGCCCATGGACACGCAGCCCCCGGCCTTGCCCGTACCCGCGCCCCGGGGCACCAATCCGAAACCTTCCGCTTTCGCGATGCGGACCAGCTCGCGGAGATCTTCCCGGCTCTTCGGTTTCACCACCGCCAACGGGAGGTTCCCCACCACGTGAGATTCATCAAAGCGGTAGGGCTCCAGGGTCTCGGAGTGTTCGAGAACCTCAGCGTGAGGAAGTCGCAAGGTCGGCAAGCTAGACATCACTTTCCATGATGCCCGCTCAGCTCGCCTTTCTGGCAAGCATCACAGCCATTGAGCCATTGAGCCATTGAGCCATTGACCCATCGTCCGGTAAGTTTAAAGGGCTACACTGACCCCCCAAGATCTTGCCTATGACTCCCTTCCTACTACTCGCCCCTTTGCTGCCCTGGATCGCGGTGGGATTGGCCTTAGCGGCTGCGCTCTGGCTGGGGCTGATCGTTAGGCGGCGCGGCAACGAGAGCGACCAGACCTCGGGTGCCCTGCAACGGGTCGTGGACGTAGCGGGGCTCCTCATCACGCAAGTTGATTTGGAGGGCCGATGGCAGCGGGTTCCCAGGGGGCTTTGTGAGCTGCTCGGTCGGCAGGAATCAGAGTTGCTGGGTAGGCCCATCTTTGAATGCCTGCATCCAGAAGACCAGGAACGTTTGAAATCTGAATGCGCCGAACTGCTGAATGGCGGGCGGCTGTCCTGCGCCCTGGAGGCAAGGGCGCTGCGGCCAGATGACAGCAAGATCTGGATTCAGATCAACGGGACGCCCATCGTGGGCCACGACGGACTTCCGCTTTACATCCAGGTCATCGTGCGGGACATCAACCAGGCCCAAGCTATTGCTCAGTCCCTGAAGGACAGCGAAGAGAAATTCCGCACCCTGTCCGATAACATCAACTGCGGCGTA
>JANOLT010000013.1:0-3865 GCA_031419915.1 Holophagaceae bacterium | reverse complement strand
CATGGAAAAGGCTTTCCGCACTGCGCCGCTCGGGCTGCTCACACGCTGGATCTTCAGCGAACTCGACAGCCGAGACAGTGTGCTCGGAATTCCTAAGCAGAACTTCCAAGTGCCGGGTCCGAGGCTGGCGTCGCGGATGTTCGGCCGAAACCTTGCGGCGCCGCTGGGTGTCGCGGCCGGACCCCATAGCCAGCTTTCGCAAAACATCGTCGCCAGCTGGCTTTGCGGGGGCCGCTTCATCGAACTCAAGACGGTCCAGATCCTGGATGAAATCGAAGTCAGCCGACCCTGCATCGACGCCGCGGACGAGGCCTACAACTGTGAGTGGTCGCAGGAATTGAAGCTCGAGCAGTCCTTCGATGAGTACCTGAACGGCTGGGTGCTGGTGCATGCGCTGGCGCACAAGATGGGCCTCAGGGAACCCGGAATGCTCTTCAACATGAGCGTGGGCTACAACCTGGAGGGCATCCAACACGAAAGAGTGCAGCGCTTCATCGCCTCCATGCGCGACGCAAGGGCATTCCTTCCGGCGGCCATCGACACGGTGGCGAAGGTCTACCCCGGTGTCCGCGATATCGAGATTCCACATCAGCTTTCCAACCACATCACGCTTTCGACGATGCACGGCTGCCCCCCGGCCGAGATCGAGCGCATCGGGCGGCACCTGCTCCAGGATCTTGGCGTGGATACCTGGGTGAAGCTCAACCCGACCCTGCTGGGGCCTGAGCGGCTGCGGGGACTGCTCAATCAAACCCTTGGCTTCGCTATCGAAGTCCCTGATGCAGCCTTCGAGCACGACCCGGTTTTCGAAGATGCGATCGTGATGCTGAAGAATCTCGCACGGGTGGCCGATGGCTGCGGCCGGAGTTTCGGCATCAAGCTGTCCAACACCCTGGAAGTGGTGAACAAGCGCCCGATCTTCCCGCCGAATGAAAAAATGATGTATCTGTCCGGCCGCGCCTTGCATCCACTGACGCTGAAGCTGGCCGAGATGGTCACGAATGAGTTGGATGGCGCGGTGCCCATCAGTTTCTGCGGCGGTGCCGATGCCCACAACTTCGCCGATCTCGTGGCGGATGGACTGTCGCCCGTCACGGTTTGCACCGACCTCCTGAAACCCGGCGGCTTCGCACGCCTGCAGCAATATCTCGTCAATCTCGAAGGGGCGATGACCCGCGTCGGCGCGAACAGCCTCGATGCTTTTGTGCAGGCCAGTTCCGATGGCAAGGGTGCACGCTTCAACCTGGCCCACCATGCCGCAGCAGCCGCCACGGACCCACGCTACGCCCGCAGCGAACGCCCCCTCGTCTTCAAGGGCGACCGTCCCCTGGGCCACTTCGACTGCATCGCCGCGCCCTGCCAGGACGCCTGCCCCACCCACCAGAACATCCCCGACTACCTTTGGCACGTGGCCCATGGTGATCCCTCCACAGCCATGGAAGTCATCCTGCGGACCAACCCCCAGCCGGGCGTCACGGGCAGCGTCTGCGACCGTCCCTGCATCGAACGCTGCGTCCGCAATTTCTACGATGGCCCGGTCGCCATCCGGGAAATCAAGCGCTTTGCCTTCGAACACGGGGAAGTCCCCGTTGAAAAATGCGGGCCGAAAATCAATGTGAAGGTTGCCATCATCGGCGCGGGTCCCGCAGGCCTTTCGGCGGCCTACTACCTGGCCAAGATGGGCTTCGATCCGGAGATCTTCGAAGCGAAAACCGAACTGGGCGGGATGGTGAGCGGCGTCATTCCCGGCTACCGCCTGACCACTTCGGCCATCGAAGGCGACCTGGAACGCCTGCGCCAGCTGGGTGTGCGGTTCCATCTTGGAAAAGCCATCGGCCGGGAAGTGACGTTCGCAGCGCTTCGCGCTACCTATCCCTATGTATTCCTGAGTGTCGGCGCGCAGAAAGGGAAGCGGCTCAATATACCAGGCGAAAATACGCCCGGCGTGATGGACGCGCTTGATTTCCTGGACAAGGTGCGCGCCGAAGAACCCATGGATCTCGGCAAGCGCATCCTGATCATCGGTGCCGGGAATTCCGCCATGGACGCGGTTCGTTCGGCCCGGCGCCTGATGAAGGATGCCGAGGTGACCCTGGTGTACCGGCGCACGCGGGCGCAGATGCCTGCGGACGCGGAAGAAGTCCACGATTGCATCAAGGAGAACATCGGCCTGCGCGACCTGCTTGCGCCCGCGCGGGTGGTCATCGAGAACGGCAAAGTCGTGGGCCTGGCCTGCACGCGCATGAAGCTGGGCGAGCCCGATGCCTCCGGCCGGCCCCGTCCCGTGCCCGTCGAGGATTCCAGCCATCCCAACAGCGAAGAAATGCTGCCCGCCGACACCATCATTCCCGCCATCGGCCAGGAACCCGTGGTGGATTTCCTGGACGGACTCGAATTGAAGCGCAACCGCGACAACTCCTTTGCGGTGGACCCGGACACCTGCGAAACCAGCGTGCCGGGCCTCTTTGCGGGCGGGGACGTGGTGCGCGGCGCGGCTTCGATCATCAAAGCCATCGCCGATGGGCGCGCGGTCGCGTTGGAAATCGGCCGACGTCATGGCCTGGAACCGGTGCCCGAACCCCTGCTCGAAAAACACGTGGCGACCAGCGCGCTGATGGAGAAGAAGGCCCGTTTGGATCTGCCCCAGCTGGTGCCCGTGCTGCCAGTGACCGAGCGGGGCGGTTTCGCTGAAGTCGCGCAAACCTTCAGTCCCAGCGCGGCCCAGCTCGAGGCCAGCCGTTGCCTGGACTGCGACGATGTCTGCAGCCTGTGCGTGACCGTTTGCCCTAACCGCGCAAATCTGGCCTACGGCATGTCGCCGCTCAGGGTGAAGTGGCCTTCGCTGGTTATCCGAGATGGCAAACCTGTAGCCGAAGGTAGCAAATCCTTCGCGATCGATCAGTCGGTCCAGATCATCAACATCGCCGACTTCTGCAACGAATGCGGCAACTGCACGACCTTCTGCCCGACCTCCGGCGCGCCCTACAAAGACAAGCCGCGCTTCTGGATCGATCGCGAGGGTTTCGAAGAAGCCAAGGATGACGCTTTCCGCATGGAACAGATGGGCGAGAACCTGCTGATCGAGGCCCGGCTGTACGGTTCAACCCATTGGCTGGAGCGCCGGGCCGACGTGATTGAATACCGCACCAAGGACTGGATCGCCCGGTTCAAGCCCGATTCCTGGGAGTTCCTGGGTGTTGAAGCCCTTGGTTCGCTCACCGAAGGAAGGGCTCTGGATCTTTCACCCTGCGCAACCCTCATCGCGCTGCTGAACGCGGAGTCGGTGCTTCCCGTTGGGGCGGGCCAGCCGGAGGAGGTGCGGCCATGACCTCCTTCTTCTACCGATGTACGGACTGCGGGCGCGAATATCCGAGAGATGCGGTGCGCTACCTCTGCCTGGATTGCGGGAAGGCCTACAAGCCTGGCATTCCGTTGTTGGGCGTGCTGGAGGCGGTTTTCGACTATGCGGCGATCCGCGGCAGCTTCGACCGCATGGCCCCCGACTGGCAGCTCTTCTGCGCGGTGGAGCCGGAATTCCACCCGCCCCTTGCCGTGGGCAACACGCCCCTGGCGAGGGTGGAGCGCCTGGGCATGGAGTTGGGCCTTCAACAACTTTGGGTGAAGAACGATGGGCTGAATCCCAGCGGCAGCCTGAAGGATCGCGCCTCCTTCCTGGTGGCCGCCGAGGCGCTTCGGATCGGCGAGAAGCGCATCGTGGCTGCCTCCACGGGCAATGCGGCCTCGGCCCTGGCGGCGGTGTGCGCCTCCGCAGGTCTCGAAGCCCTGATCTTCGTGCCCGAAAAAGCCCCCAAAGCCAAGCTGGTGCAGATGGTCCTCGCCGGCGCGAAAGTTGTGCCCGTGAAGG
>JANOLT010000012.1:0-2474 GCA_031419915.1 Holophagaceae bacterium | reverse complement strand
CCTGTGAAGCCGTGGAAACCCTGCGCGGGGAGACACGGGTACGAACGCTCCAAGGCCTGAAGCCAATTTCATCCGGCTCGAATGCAGTATCCGGGTTAATAGGGCCGTGACCGCAGTCACCCCTCCCACAGCTTAGAGTTTCAGCGTGGCGGCCCCCGTTTCAGGCCGATGGAGATGACTATGGAAAGCCTGCTCACTGGCCTTGATCCCCAGACTTTGTGGGATTACTTTTCCGAGCTTTCAAAGATTCCCCGCGGATCCAAGAATGAAGCGGCGGCTGCCGAATGGGTGGCTGAGCAGGGGCGCAGGCTTGGTTGCGAGGTAGAGCGCGATGATGTGGGCAACGTACTCATCCGTAAGAAGGCAACGAGCGGCCGTGAAGGCCGCCCCGTGACCTGCCTCCAGGCCCACGTGGACATGGTCTGTGAAAAAAATGAGGGCACCTCCCACGACTTCACCTGTGACCCCATTCAACTGGTGCGGGATGGGGATCTGCTGCGGGCCAACGGCACCACGCTGGGCGCGGACAACGGTGTGGGCGTTTGTGCGGCCCTGGCGGTGTTGGCGAGCCAGGATATCCAGCATGGACCCCTCGAAGTCATCGTGACCATAGACGAGGAAACGGGCCTCACCGGCGCCAACGGCATTCAGCCTGGGTGGTTGAAGGCAAAGTACCTGCTAAACCTGGACAGCGAGGAAGAAGGATTCCTGACCATCGGATGCGCCGGTGGCGTGGACACCATCGCCACACGCAAGCTGGATATGGGCTCTCCGAAAACAGGCACACGCCCCTATCGCCTAAAAATTTTCGGGCTCAAAGGCGGCCACTCCGGTATCGACATCCATGCAGGTCGCGGCAATGCCATCCGTCTTCTGGCACAAGTGCTCAAGCCCATGCAAGCCGAATTCGATTTTCAATTGGCCTCCATCAAGGGCGGCAACAAGCGCAACGCGATTCCCCGCGAGGCCTCGGCCTACCTATTCTTGGATCCGGCAAAGGAATCGTCTTTCAAGGTCGAATTGGCCCGTCATGAGGCTCACTGGAAAGCCGCCGTTGGTGCTTTTGATCCGGGTCTCACTTTCGCGCTGGAACCAAGCCAGGCCGAGCAGGTCATGTCGGCTGCGGATGCCACTTCGATCGTGCATCTCCTGCTCGCCTTGCCCCACGGTGTGGAGGCCATGAGCCCCGGGATTGCGGGGCTGGTGCAAACATCCACCAACCTGGGCGTGATTGACGTTTCCAATGGATGTGTGGAAGTGAATCTTCTGACGCGCAGTTCCATAGACGCTTCCAAGATCGCTCTGACCGAGCGCATCGCCGCAATCTGCGCCTTGGCAGGCTTCGAGTTTCAGCTTTCCGGGGCTTATCCTGGTTGGAAACCCGAGCCCGACGCTTCTCTCGTGAAGCTGGTCAACGAGGCGAATCAGCAGGTCTTTGGCAAGGATCTCAGCATCGTGGCCATCCACGCCGGACTGGAGTGCGGCCTTATCGGTGAAAAATATCCCGAGATGGAAATGGTCTCTTTCGGCCCCAATATGTGGGATGTCCACACCCCGGACGAGCACGTGAGCATCCCTTCCGTCGGAGCCTTCTGGAAGCTGCTGGTGGCCGTGCTTGAGAAGGTTTGATCCAGGAATTTCATGACTCCCTGGAATCAGTTGCGTGGCTTAGCCAGGTTGGGTAATCCTGTCACCCGGAGGAACGCATGACTGGCAGCCTTGACGAGATCATCAAGTCATTCATGGCAGGTGGCCCCTACGCCGTTGTGGGAGCCAGTTCAGACCGCGACAAGTACGGCAACAAGGTGCTGCGGGCCTATCAGCAGCGCGGGATGGAGGTCTACCCCATCAATCCCCGGGCCACGGAAATCGAGGGACTGAAGGCCTACGCCACCCTTGCGGATGTGCCTGTGAAACTGCGGGCGATTTCCGTCATCACACCACCGGCCATTACGGAACATGTCGTGGAAGCCGCCGCTGCCGCTGGAGTTCGCATGGTCTGGATGCAGCCGGGCGCGGAGAGCAATGAAGCCATTCGGAAGGCCGAGGCTCTGGGGATGGAAGTCATCGCTGGTGGCCCCTGTTTCCTGGTGCTGGCGCATTACAGGGAGTGAAGTCCTGAGCCCCGAGTCCTGAGGTTCAATTCGGGTGCGGCCAAAGGCCGCGCCTTCCATGGCGCACCGGCGATGGACTCGCGCCTTTAGTGGCCGTTACGCAGTGGCCAGCGCTTTTCTGGCCAGTGGGTTACAGCCACTTATGTCGGACGTAGGACGCCGCTGTGCGATCCACGCCGGGCCACCTGAATTCGCGGGCTGGAGGCCCGCAGGCGCTATGCGCCCCGCGAAGCGATTTCGGGCCGAAACCAACAAGTGTGGAGCAACGTATCTCGATCTATTGATTCTTAATCGGTGTGAATCTGCGTTCATCTGCGGCTTCTTTTATCTTTTTGAGCGCAACTTGGTATAATAGATCAC
>JANOLT010000011.1:0-9518 GCA_031419915.1 Holophagaceae bacterium | reverse complement strand
GTGTTCGATCTTGGTGGCCGTGCCTTCAATGCTGGTGCGTTCTTCGGCGCCTCCCAGCTCCTGCCCCGCCACCCATTGCCGGAAGCTCTTGATCTCCGGCGCCTGGGAGAATGCGGGAAACGCGAAAAGGACAATGAACGTCAAGCGAAGAAAAAGGCGCATCCCACCAGTCTGGCAGGACGCAGGCCGGATGCGCGTTCCGGCGAATAGGCGACAGGGTGTCCACCGCTTCATGCAGCAGGGGGGTGATGGCGCCGCAGTCCAGGACTGGCGGACGCGCGGTTAGGGGCCGTTACGAAATAACCAGTGCTTTTCTGGTTAGTTTCGTTACGGCCCCTTATGCCGGCCCGTCATAGAAATGACAAATGTTATTTTGCTCCAACGGCTTACGCTGTTGCCGCTGGGCATGGCATCATCTCGCCCAGTCGGTATCCTCGACGAAGGAGACCCACCCCATGAAGCTCGGAATCATCATCTATTCCACCGACGCGGAAACCGTATGGAACGCCTTCCGGTTGGGCGTGTTCGCCCTGAAGGAGGGCGACACGGTGAACGTGTTCCTGCTGGCCAAGGGCGTGGAATGTGAATCGCTGGATACCGACCAGTTCCCTGTCACCACCCAGATGAAGGATCTGGTGGAGAGGGGCGGAAAGATTCTGGCCTGTGGCACCTGCCTCAAGGTGCGCGGCTCGGAAGGCACGGAACTGTGCCCCCTTTCAACCATGAAGGATCTGTACGAGCTCGTCCGTGATTCCGACAAGGTCGTGTCGTTCTAAATGGAATATCGAGCACTTCTTCACATCAAATCAGGTAGGATTGCCACCCTAGAAAGCGAGGTGCACATGCGCCGCTTGGTTCCTCTCCTCCTCCTCGCTCTGGCCGCCTTCCCGGCCTGGGCCTATCCGCCGGGTACCGGCATCCTTTCCAGATCCCGTTCCTGCGTGGCGTGCCACGCTAGCCTAGGCCCTTGGTCCGATGAGGCCAGGACCATCATTGATGTGGTGGATGCGAAAACGAAGGCCTCCCTGTGGGATGCGAAGGGCTTCTTCCGGATTGATGTGCCCCGGCACGAGGCCCGAACTGTCCTCACCGTGATCGGGCGCAGGAAGGGCGAACCCTCGCCGCCCCGCCGCACTGGGTGGATCTATGTGGATCCCAGCCAGATTCCCACCTCCTCCTTGACGAAATTCGCGCCCGGCTGGGACGTGAACGTTCCCCTGGCCTGCCGGGTCGTGGGCGACAGCCTGGAAGGGCGGGAGGGGGATCACCTGACGGTGCTGCCCATGACGATTCGTCCGGGGGATGCCGCCCGGGATGCCGAACTGGAACTCCAGGTTCTTCTTAGCAGCGGGGAGAGTGTCAAAGGCAAAGCGAAGGAGGGCCTAATTTCCAACTACGTCCTGCGCAAGGTGGCGCTGAAGGTGGTAGACCCCTGATGCATGCCGTGGGAGACCCGAAGATCGTCCTCGTGCTTGGGGGAGGTGTGGGTGGCCTCGTGACCGCGGTGTCGCTGCGAAAGAAACTCCCTGCATCGCATCGGATCATTCTCGTGGACCGGGAGCGGGACCATTTATTCCAGCCCTCACTCCTTTGGCTCATGACGGGAGCGCGGCGACCGGAACAGATCGTCCGCTCTTTGGAGCGGCTCACTAAAAAAGGCATCGAGGTGATCCGGGGAAGCGTCGAATCTATTGATCCAGAGCGACGCCAGGCGGTCGTCAACGGAACCACCTATTCCGGCGACTTCATGGTGATCGCCCTTGGGGCGGAACTGGCCCCTGAGTCTATTCCTGGGCTGTCTGAAGCTGGTTATTCCATCTACACACTGGAGGGTGTCCAACGGCTTCAGAAGGCCTTCCGGGGGTTCAACTCCGGGCGTCTCGTCGTGCTGACAGCGGCCCCGGCCTACAAGTGTCCGGCAGCCCCCTACGAGGCCGCGATGCTGCTGGAGTCCAACCTGCGGAAACGAAAGGCCCGGGAGCAGGTCGAGATTGACCTCTACGCCGCCGAACCCGGCCCCATGGGCGTGGCAGGTCCCGACGTTTCCGCCGCGTTGCGAGGGATGGTGGAAGCCAAGGGCATCTCCTACCACCCGGAGCATCAAATCGTGTCCGTTGACCCGGAGAACAAGAGGCTGTACTTCGCGAACGGCGCGGAAGCCGGGTTCGACCTGTTGGCCTTCGTGCCGCCCCATCGCGCCCCCAATGTCGTTGGGCAGGCGGGTCTTGTGAACGAGGCCGGATGGATTCCTGTGGACCGCAGCACGCTGCAAACCAGGGTAGAGGGCGTGTTCGCCATCGGGGACATCACCACCATTCCCTTGAAGCTGGGCAAGCCGCTGCCCAAGGCGGGTGTCTTCGCCCATGGCCAAGCGGAAGTGGTTGCGAACAACCTTGCCCATGTCATCACGGGCAAGGGCCACCCCACCGCATTCACCGGACACGGCGACTGCTTTGTCGAAACTGGGGATGGCCGAGCCGCCCTGGGGGCTGGCAACTTCTACGGGGAGCCGACGCCCCAAATCCGCCTGAAAGCTCCAGGCTGGCGCTGGCACTTAGGAAAGGTGCTGTTCGAGAAACTGTGGCTCTGGCGCTGGTTCTAGAGCCTTGTTTTGCTAGCTTCCTTCAGCCCACAGCCTTCAGCCTGCCAGCCCCAGTCCTTTGCGCAGGTGCATCATGCGTTCCTGATGCTTGGCTTTGAAATCCTCCCTCAGCTTGTCGGCCTGGGTCTGCTGTTCGGGGGTTAGCACCGCCCGCATCTCGACGCGCAGGGCATGTCCAGCAAGGGCCGTGTCCAAGGATCGCTGGCTGAGCACCTGATGCGCGGCCTGGATGTCCGCGGCCTTGGCATTGGGATCAGCCATCACAGACTGGAAAGACTTGCGGGCTTCCCGCCGAGCCTGGTGCTTGGCCTTCATCTCGTCATTGTGCTTCTGGCCGATGGCCTTCATGGCGGCTTTCTGGTCGTCGCTCAGGTTGAGTTTCGTGGCCATGAATCCGGCCCGCATGGCCATCCTGCCCGCCAGAAGATGGGAAAGTTCCTGGGGTGGTCCAGGGGGTGGCGCCTGGGCCATCAGACCCGCGGCCAAGGTAAAGGGGATGAGAAGTTTGAAGTTCATGTTCATGGTGGCCTCCGATGATTTGTGCCTCGCTTGATGAGAGCTTGGCCAGAACCGATTGGTTGAAGATGAATTTCAAGCCCACCGCCCACCGCCCACCGCCCAGAGCCTTCCTGTAGCCTGGAAGCAGGAGCCTCCTTGATCGAAACCCTTCAGGCCATCGTGCTGCGGCCAACGCCCTTCCAGGACGGCGGGTTGGTGGTGTCGTTCCTGACTGAGCATGGGGAGCGCAAGGTCGGTATCGCGAAGGGCGCAAAAAAGCCATCCGCCAAATGGGTATCGGCTTTTGAGCCACTGAGTTTGGTGAAGGTGGGGTTTTTCGGGAAGGAACATGCGGAGCTGCGGCGCATTACGCGGTGTGAATTGCAGCATTCGCCTCTGACATTAGGACATCTGGAATCCAATCTGGTGATGGGTTGCCTGGCGGATATCTTTGATCGCGTGGCGAAAGAAGGTGTGGAAGACGAACGGCTTTTCCGCCTGCTGAGCGCCTGCGGCCGGGCTCTTAAAGATCATCCGGACCGCGCGATGAATATCCTGGCCTATGCGGAGCATTGGCTCCTGCACTGCACGGGATTGCTTCCCCACCCGCGCGTTTGCGGAGCTTGCGGCAAAGAATCCGCTCCCATCGTGATGCTCTCGGAAGATCATGGATGGCGTTGCGCCGACTGCACGACCGTGGACCCTACCAAAGCCCTGCCCGCAGGCATCCGCGAGCACTTGCGCGCACTCAGGATCTGTCCGGCCGAAGACGCCCCGGATACCCAACCCCAAGCCGCCCGTGTCTGCACGGAGCTGCTACGGAGCCGTTTGATGAAAGAACTGGGCGGCGAACTGCGGAGCTATGAAGTGATGCGGCGGATGGTGATGTGAAGGAAGTCGAGAGTCAAGAGTCTTGAGCCCGGACATTCCATCGAGTGCGCCTCTTCGGACCGCCCTGAACTCTGAACTCTCAACTCTCAACTCTCAACTCTCAACTCTGAACGCATTCCCACTGTCACGGTCCCTCGTGACCGATGTACCCTAAATGCCCTGAAAATGCGCCTTTTGCCATGACGTTTGCGTGGTGAAAGGGAGATTCGTCGCGCTTTCGTAACTTCTCACGGGACGCATTGACTCGAGTTCTGGATGAACGATTCTCTACGCAACGATCTTTGGGACATCGAAACGGAGTGCAAGCCTCAAGTGGCTTCGCAACGATCCGAATGCTGCTTCCCGGGTTGATCTGACACGGGCCGCAAGCGCTGATGGGCACCGGCCGGGCCCTCATGTTTCCAGATCTCGTTCATCACCTTTTTCAGGAGCCTTCCATGTCCATCCAGACCCTTCACCAGGGCGGCCTTCGGCCTGCCACGATTCCCGCCATCACCGTGGTTCATCCCGGCCTTCAGGTCCACTCCATTGCGGCCCCCAAGACCGATCGCCGCCTCAGCTTTTTGATGAGCGCCAACCTCTATTGCGCCTTCGCGGCAGGAGTCGTGTTGATGGCTCAGGCCTCGCCTGCTTTCATCAAACCCATCATCAAGGCAGATCCTCCGACCGTCGTGTTCGACCTTAGGCCGCCAGAAACAACCCCAAAGCCAATGGCCGTGATTGCCCCAAATCCTCCCAACAATTCTCAATCCAATTCTGCCACCACGCCCACCATCACAGAGCATCCGCCAATCGGGGTCCCAGATACGCCAACGTCAGTTGGGACCCACAATTTGGCCGATCAAATTGCCCTAAATCCGGCTTCGGACATTGGCCGCGGTCCCTGGACCGGGACCACACCCACAGATGGACCCACTGACACTCCAGCGGGCCCGCCCATCGAAGTGAGTTCCAGTGCCGTGAGCATTCTCCACCAGATTCAACCGATTTATCCCACCCTCGCGCGCTTGGCCCACAAGGAAGGTGATGTGGTGCTGATCATGACCATCAATGAGCTGGGTGTTCCCACCGATGTGAAGATGGATTCAGGCGATACGGTTTTCAGAAACGACGCCATTCGTGCCGCTCAGCAATGGCGCTTTACGTCCGCCCGCTTTGACGGACAGCCACACAGCGCAAGATTCAGGCTGACCCTGCAATTCAGGTTGCGTGGATGAAATTCCAAAAGCTACGCGAAGAAAAGGAAGAGATAAGACTTCGAACTAAGGCCAAAGTCCAAAGCCCATAGCCGCTGCGTTACACTGATTCCGGCCTTGATCCCTTTTGGAATCCCTTCGCCGGAGCATCCTTGCGCTACCTCCTTACGAATCTGCCCTTGAACCTTGGCGAGGAGAAGCTGGATCTGGCAGGGCCCCTGAGCCACGCCTTGGGCGGAAAGCCTCTCGATTATTCGGATGTCGTGCTGGAACGCCGTAGCTTGGATGCGCGGCACAAGGGAGCCATCCGCTTTCTGGTGGTATTGAGTTTTGAAACTCAGCGTGATTTTTCCGGTATGGAATTTTTGCCGGGTCTGAAACTGGAAGTCGCGCCGCCGCTTTCCCCCTACGTGGTCGCGCCTGCGCCGCGCAAGCCCCGCGTGGTCATCGTGGGTAGTGGACCTGCGGGTACTTTCTGCGCGCTGCGCCTGCTGGACTACGGCATCGAGCCCATCATCCTGGAGCGCGGCCCCTCCATGAGCGAGCGGGTGCAAAGCATCAACCAGTTGTGGCAACACGGCAAGCTGAACCCAGAGGCCAATTCCCAATTTGGTGAAGGCGGCGCGGGCACCTTCAGCGATGGCAAGCTCACTACGCGCATCGGTCATCCCGCCACGCGTTATGTTCTGGAGACCTTCGTCAAATATGGTGCGAACCCCCGCATCCTCTATCTCTCCAAGCCTCATGTGGGTACGGATATCATCCGTAAATGTTCGGTGCTCATCCGCAAGGATGCCGAAGCCCGCGGCGTTCGATATTGCTGGAAATCCAAGCTCACGGACATCCATTTCGAAAACGGGAAAGTCAAAGCCGCGGTGCTTCAGGATGGCGAAGAAATACCCTGCGATGCCATCGTTCTGGCGCCGGGTCACAGTGCCCGGGACACCTTTGAGATGCTGCACCGCCACGCAGTCGCCATGCGGCAGAAACCCTTCGCCATGGGCGTTCGCGTGGAGCACCCCCAGGACTTCATCGACAAGAATCAATACGGCCCATCGAAAGGGCACCCGAGCCTTCCGCCCGCGGATTACAAGTTGGTATGTAATCTCGGGCTGAACCGCGCGGCGTACTCGTTTTGCATGTGCCCCGGTGGCGAAGTGATCCAGTGCGCCTCCGAGGAAGGTGGCGTAGTAGTCAACGGCATGAGCAACGAGAAGCGCGACAGCGGCTTCGCCAACAGCGGTCTGGTGGCCAAGGTCACCACAGCGGATTTCGGAAGTGAACACTTACTGGGCGGCATGTATTTCCAGAGGATCTGGGAACAGAAGGCCTTCAAAGCGGCTGGCGAAACCTATGGCGCTCCAGCCACGAGCGTGGTGGATTTCATGCGCATGAAGGGCAGCGGCCAGCTGCCGCGCACGAGCTTCCGTCCTTTCGCCGTTCCTTCAGACATTCGACTTTGTCTTCCGGATTTTGTGCAGGAGCAATTGCGGGGCGCGCTGCCTGTTTTTGATAAAAAAATTCATGGCTTTGCGTCGAAGGACGCCCTTCTTCTTGCCATCGAAAGCCGTACCAGCAGCCCCATCCAGCTGCTTCGCGGGGAGGATGGACAGTCCGTGTCGCATCCAGGTCTCTACCCCTGCGGCGAGGGCGCAGGCTTCGCCGGGGGTATCACCAGCGCCGCCGTGGATGGCATCCGCGTGGCCGAATGGATCGCGCAAAAGGCCGGTGCGCCGGTGTTCCAGGCCTTCGAGAAGCAGGTGCGGGCCTCGGAGCTGGCGAACGAGTATTGAGGGGGCGATGACCCATGACCCATGACTCTTGGGGTCTAAAGGTATTTCTCCATCTCCTGGTGCCTCACGCCCACTTCGATGAATTCATCGCCCACACGCTCGTAACCAAGCTTCGTGTAAAAGCCCACGGCACTGTCACGGGCATGCAGCATCATGCGCGTGAATCCGCGGCGCGCGGCTTCAGCTTCGGATTCCGCCACCATCAGTCGGCCAATGCCGAAGCCCTGCTTCCGGTCATCCACGGCCACCTGCCGCATCTGGATGGATGCGCCCTCCAGGGGTGTGAGCAGGAGTGTCCCCACCAGCACATCATCCTCCCAGGCGGTCAGGTGGAAGCTGGCGGATTCCGAGGCTAGCTGGGCCTCGGTGAATTCCAGGCCCAAGGGCTTGCGCAGGATGTCGCTGCGAAGGGCCACCGCCAGTGCGTAGTCCGGTGAGAGGTGCTCGATCCATCGAAGTCGCAGGTTCATGCTTCCATTCTGCCGGGAGTGCTGAAGGAGAGTAAGCTGGGCTTAATTCACGGGAGCCAATATGTTCGAATCCGCGGAGCTGGGCCATCGCGTTGACAAGGAAACATTCGCGGCCGAGGCGCCGAAGTTGCGGGAGATGCTGCTGGATGCCCAATTCGATCTGGCGCAATCGCCCCGCTTTCCAGTGGTTCTTCTTGTGGGCGGCGTGGATGGGGCGGGCAAGAGCGAGACCGTGAACCTGCTGAACTCCTGGATGGATTCGCGCTTCATCCAGACCCACGGATTGGAAAAACCCAACGATGAAGAGCAGGCGCGGCCCCACATGTGGCGCTGGTGGCGGCAACTGCCACCCAAGGGACGGATCGGCATCTTCAACGGCTCCTGGTACAGCTATCCGATCCTGGAACGGGTTCATCGGGAGACGAAGGATGCCCACCTGGACCAAAGCCTGGCGCGCATCCAGCGCTTCGAGCGGATGCTGCTGGATGAAGGCGCCCTGGTCATCAAGTTCTGGATGCACCTCTCCAAGGAGGCCCAAAGAAAGCGCTTGAAGAAATTGGAGGCGGATCCCCTCACGCGATGGCGCGTCACGGACCAGGACTGGGAACACTTCGAGATGTACGACCGCTTTCGCAAGATCTGCGAGCGATCCCTGCAGGCCACCAGCACCGCAGACGCGCCCTGGACCATCGTGGAGGCCACGGATTTCCGGTATCAGGCGCTCACCGTGGGCAATTACCTGCATGACGCGCTACGCCGGCGGTTGGATGGGCCACTGAATCCCCCCCTTCTCCAGGCGCCTCCCCTTCCGCCCCGGCTGGATTCTGTGAACGTGTTCCAGACGCTCGATCTTTCCCAAGCCATCGAGAAACCCGAGTACGAGCTGGAATTGGAACGATTGCAAGGCCGCCTGAACCTGCTGACGCGGCACAAGGCATTCAAGAAGCGATCAGTGGTGCTGGCTTTCGAAGGCAGCGATGCGGCGGGGAAGGGTGGCACCATTCGCCGGGTCACGGGGGCCCTTGACGCGCGAATCTATCGCGTGATTTCCATTGCCGCGCCCACTGATGAAGAAAAGGCCCAGCCCTATCTTTGGCGTTTCTGGCGGCACATGCCGGGCGCAGGCCGCATCGCCATTTTTGATCGCACCTGGTATGGCCGCGTGCTGGTGGAAAGGGTGGAAAAGTTCTGCGCCGAGACGGACTGGATGCGGGCCTACGGCGAGATCAATGATTTCGAGGAACAGATGCACCGCAACGGAACCATCGTGTGCAAGTTCTGGCTCACCATCAGCCCCGAAGAACAGCTGCGGCGCTTCGAGGTGCGCAAGGAGACGGCCTACAAGCGCTTCAAGATCACCGACGAGGATTGGCGCAACCGGGACAAGTGGGATGCATACCAGCAGGCGGTCTGCGACATGCTGGATCGCACCAGCCCGAGCCATGCACCATGGACGCTCGTGGAGAGCGAGGACAAGAATTTCGGCCGCATCAAAGTGCTGAAGACCCTCGTGGAGAGGATCGAAGCGGAGCTATAGATTTTGTAACCGCGAAAGTCGCGAAAGGACGCGAAAAAAAGCGCGTCATGATTGGCTTAAACCTCTATCAATTACGGATTCTCCCTCATGGATTGAGTGGATTTGCGTTCATTCGCGATTCCCTGTTTTCCATTACCATCCTCTATGCCCAATGTTGAAACACGGTCCAAGTCCCTGTCGCCCATGGCGGCGGTGTCGCTGTTCGGATTCGCGTCGGGGCTGCCCCTGCTGCTGACGAATTCCACGCTGCAGGCCTGGATGAAGGATTCTCACGTAGATCTGGGTCTCATCGGGCTTTCCGCGCTTATCGGTCTGCCCTACAACCTGAAGTTCATCTGGTCACCCATTCTCGATCGCTTCACGCCGCCCTTCATGGGCCGACGCCGCGGCTGGATCCTGATCTTTCAAATGGCATTGGTTTTGGGCCTTTGTGCCATGGCCTACTCGGATCCCCACACGGGGCTTGGGACCATCGCGGGCCTGGCGGTCCTGGTGGCTTTCTTCAGCGCCAGCCAGGACATCGTGATCGAC
>JANOLT010000010.1:0-5840 GCA_031419915.1 Holophagaceae bacterium | reverse complement strand
CAGGCGCTATGCGCCCCGCGAAGCGATTTCGGGCCGAAACCAACAAGTGTGGAGCAACGTATCTCGATCTATTGATTCTTAATCGGTGTGAATCTGCGGTCATCTGCGGCTTCTTTTATCTTTTTGAGCGCAACTTGGTATCACACCTGTTCAGCCCGCGCCGCCGCCCATCCACGTGAATGTCTTGAAGGCCGCCCAGCCGATCACGACGCCGAAGGGGATGTCCACGATGTAGTGCTGCTTGGTGAACAGGCAGGAGATGGAAATGAGTACGGGGAACGCAAAGGCCACAGGGCCCAGGCTAGCCTTGGCATGCAGCGCGGTGAGCATGGCTACGGACACATGCATGCTGGGAAAACAGTTTGAGGGCGCGTCGAATTTCTGCACGAAGCGCAAGAACCGTTTCGAATGACCATCGCCTTGGGCGAGATCCCGCCAACGCTCTGGCGTTTCCACCGGAAAGAGCAGGAAGAAAGCCATCTGTATTCCCAACAGTACGAAAAAGCTCATGGCCAGATGATTGAAGTGCCGAGGCGACCCCACTACCCAATTCAGATAGACAATGGCCGGGTAGTAAAGAAAGCTGTAGACCCATGCCCAGGCGGGCCAGAAGGGGATCATGTCATCCACCTTGGTGCTGAACTGAATTGCGGGGCGCAGACGCTGGCGCTGACACCAGAAGTAGAACTGGTAGACCCCGAAAATGAGAAAGAGGGTCATGAGCAGGTGGATCATGTAGTCGCTGGCGTGCATTGCGATAGGTCTCCATGCGCCACAAAGGCCCCCATGGGGCCCTTGGATCTATGAGTCTATTTCAAAACGCCCAGGAGCTATGCCGTTTTGGAAAAATAAGCCGTTGCGACAAACTAACCTGGTCCTGGAGATTTTCATGAATGTGCATTCTTGATGGCGCCGATTCTCGTGTTTCCGGGCCAAGCCACCGAATCCATCGGCATGTGTGAAGGCTGGACTTCCAATCCTGAATGGAATGAAACCATGGCGAAGGCCGAGGTCTTCACGGGTTATGCGCTGCGCAGATGGATGTCCCATGGTCCCCTGAAGGTGCTGCGGACCCAACGCCACGCGCCCTGCGTGGTGCTGGCTCATTCCGTGGCGTTGTATCACGCCCAACGAGCCGCCGGGATGCCAATGCCGGCGGGGGCTTCGGGGCATTCCATGGGTTTCTTCTCGGCGGTCGTGGCCGCGGAGGTGGTGCCTTTGGAAGCAACTCTGGAACTCATCAGTGCCACCGAGGACTGCGCCGAGGCCCGCTTCTCGTCTGGGCAGATGGGCATGGCCTTCGTCATCGGGATAGCTGAATCGGTCATACGCGGTGAATTGGATCTGCATCCAGATCTGTTGCTTTCGAATATCAACGGGAAGGCCCAATTCACCGTATCGGGACCGCAAATCGCGCTGCATGAATTCATTTCGGAGGTTTCGCCCAATTCACTGAAATGTGGGCTGCTGCCGGTGCGACACCCACTTCATTGCGATCACATGGCACCCTTGATACCGCACATCAAAGCGCGATTGGAGCGCTGGATCCCGAGAAATCCGACCTTTCCATTGATCTCGCCACTGGATGGCCGCCTCATTGAGGGTGGCTTCGAGGCCTGGGAAGAGACGATCGTCAGCATTGCATCTGCCGTGAATTGGCCGCTGGCCGTGATGGGCTTGAAGGGCCTTGGAACCGATTTCTTCGAATGCGGTTTCGGATCGCAATTGAAAAATTTAACGGGCTGGATTGACCGCGGTTTGAAGGTAGAAAGTCTCCAGGCGCCCCGGGTGTGGTGAGCGTGGCCCCAGATCTGGAGATGCCGGCAGCCACGCTTGCTGCTAGCTGATTTTCGATTGCCGATTTTCGATTGCCGATTGATGCGCGGACACAGTGATGATGCTGGCCCCAAGACTCAGGACTTGGGACTTGAACCTTCTGCGTCCTAGCACCCAGCCCGAATTTGGCCTAGGATCGAGTTCTTCCAATCCCTTTTACTTGAAACCCTCTACTTCGGCCCCGGCCTTCCCGACCATGACCCCTACTCATCCGGCCTTCAGCGACGAACTGGCGTATCAGTGCACGCAGGATCTCTACCGATGCATGGAGGAAGTGGGCAGCACAAAAGGGGCGCTTTATCTCCGGGTGCCTAAAGGCTACGACGATGAGGGCTCATTCCATAATGTGTGCGAATACGGATGGCCCCGGGGCAGTCACGCGCCTTCAAACATCCCGTTTAATGATCCGCTGCTGATCTGGGTTCAGCGGGAGAAGCGCGCCTTCGCAGTGAATGAGCCCGAAGAATTCCATGAGCTGGATTCTTTTTCAGAGGGTTCGGATGATCCCCGATTCCTGCTTGCGCCCATTTACCTGAAGGGGGATTGGGTGGGGCTTCTGGTGCAGAGGGACCGCAACAAGGGCGTGCATTTCGACATGGATCGCGACGAAAAACCCACCCGGCGAATCTGCAACGATGTGGTGGAAGCCCTGACGAAATTCAGATTTTTTAGCAACCAGGCACCCCAAGCGCCGCATTCATCGGAACGCCCCCACAGTGCAGCCAATCGTTCCGAAAAGGGGGGCTACAGCCAATTGCCTTGGGAGCATGAAGCAAATTCCGGGATTCCACCAAGTCCCTCCCCTGAGCAGCTCCAGACCAGCGCCATTGCCATTGCCACGGCTGTTGCTGTTGTTTCCAGCGCGGATTCCCTGGATGAAGGAGCTGTGGACACCAAGCCACGCAGCATGCCATCGAAGGAGCAGAAGGAATTCTTCTGGCAAGCGGCGCGGTTGCTATTTCAGGTGATGCCCCTCGACGCAGCGGCGCTCTGGATGCAGGAAGCCGAAAAGCTGCGCCCCCTTCTGGCCTATAGCATCCGCCCCCTTTCCACTGAACTTCAGCAGCAGGTGCTGGTCCATGCTTCCAATAATCTGCCCTTAGTGAAAAAAGAGGACCTTCGCATTCTGACGCGTCCTGAAAAACGACAGGTGACGCCCCTTGCGGGGACCTTCATGAACTATGTTCCCATGCTGCTTGGCGAAGGCGAGAAACCAGAAGAGCGAGGTGGGGATCTGCTTTTGCTCTTCAGGCTTTCAGACCAGCCTTTTTCGAAGAGTGAGCTGACTTTGATTCGCCAGGTAGGGAGCCTGCTCAGCCTGCACATGGAAGAAGGGCGGCTTCACGAACGCTATCACCGCGCTTTCTTGTCCGTGAGCCATCGCATCCTGAAATCGGGCGAGGGTCGTTCGCCAAAAATGAAGGAACACAGTCTTAACTGCGCGAAGCTCTCCCGCAGCGTGGCCCTGCGCATGGAACTTCCCACCGAAGATGTGGAGGCTATCAGCATCGCGGCGATTCTTCAGGATGTCGGTTCGCTTCTTCTGGATCCCGCGATGATGACCAAGCCTGAGTTGAGCGCCGCGGAACTGGCCAAGGCTCGGACGCATCCGGTACTCGCTGCGGCGTTTTTGAAGGGTCTTCGGTTCCCCTTTGATGTGCTGAAGATCATCCGCCACCACCACGAGCGATGGGATGGGAAAGGCTATCCCGACGGCCTGGCGGGGGAAGAGATACCCATCGGAAGCCGCATCATCGGCCTGGTGGAGGCCTTTGATGTGATGACCACCGGCAAGGGCTACAAAGCGCCGAAAGCCTTGGCCAAGGTATTGGAGGAGATCCGCCGCGAGTCGGGTCAGCAGTTCGATCCCAAGACGGTCGAGGCGCTCGTGTCGGTGGTGGGAAAGCCGTTGCGATAAAATAACTCGGTTATCAGGATGGCGGGCCGGCATAAGGGGCCATAACGGTCTGGCCAGAAATGCGCTGGCCACACCGTAACGGCCCCTACGTTGTCCTTCGTCCGACATAAGGCGCCCTAACGGTCTGGCCAGAAATGCGCTGGCCACACCGTAACGGCCCCTAAATGGAAATAGGAACTCACGCGCCCTTTCCGGCACAATTGAACTGTGACCCTCCCCGCGCGCAGAAGCCTTTCCGCCCGTCTCCACTTCCGGTGGGGGTTCCAGTGTGCTCCGCGAACTGACAATCGAAAAGGGCAACGCGGTTTCGTCATGGCCATGCTCATGGCCCTCATCACCATCATGGGGATCCTGCTCATGAAAGGGATTCCGGCCATCAGCACCGAGGTCCGGCGCGAGCAGGAAGCGGAGTTGATTTTCCGTGGTGAAAGCATCGCCAAGGCAATTCGAATCTATGCTGCGAAATCGGGACGTTACCCATTGGCGCTTACCGAGCTCGAAACCGTAAGGCCCCGCATCATCCGCAAAGTCTACAAAGACCCTATGACCGAATCCGGCGAGTGGGACTTGATATACGCGGTTCAGCCCGGCGTCACGGGCGATACGCGCAGCCTGCCCATCGTTGGCGTGAAAAGCAAAAGCCAGAAAGACAGCTTCAAGATATACAACAATAAAACTATTTACAGCGATTGGGCGTTCACGGCCACCAGCAACCTGCTTGGGCTTCCGGCTGGAGTTCCAGGGCCCGCTGCACCGGGTGACGCAGGTTCCGGGAAGGTCACGGGTTCCCGAGACAGCGGCGGGGGCCCACCCACCAGGCCGGGGGGCAAAGGTTGAAGATCGCGAGCCGAAGACTCTTGCTGCCATTGGCGCTCGTGGCGGCTGCGGTCGTAGCGGTGGGGGTGCATGCCCGCGGTCGTGTGGCCCTCCTGTCACCGGCGCCTGGCTCCAGCGAGACTTTCGCTTCCTGGGCCCGGCGGCTGGAAGCCAAGGGTGTGAAAGTTTCAGCGGGCGTTTGGGATCTGCAAAGCGGAAAGCTGCTGGAGTCTCACAACCCTGATTCGGCGCTTCTGCCGGCCAGCACCACAAAAATTATTTCCACCTACGCCATGCTCCGAATCTGGAAGCCGGACTATGAGCTGAAGACCGAAATCTATGGCGACCTGAGCGACAATATCGTCTACGGCGATCTGGTCATCAAGGGGGGGGGTGACCCTTTTCTTACCTCAGAGCGCATCTGGGTTCTTGCCCAGGATCTCAAGCGCCTGGGCGTTTATCGCGTGACAGGCCGCTTGCGGCTGGACCAAAGCGCTTTCGACAATCAGCGCTATGCCCAGGGTTGGGAGAACACCAGCTCGAACACGACCCCTGCCATCACAGCCCTGGCGGTGAATTTCAACCGCGATGAAAAGGGCAATCTGATTGCGGATCCTGATGCCCTGGCCTATGCCACTTTTCAACGCATCTTCCTTGAAACAGGCATCGCCTTCGATGGCATTCATGTGAATGACCCACCCAGCCGCAAACTCATGGATTTCCCCTCTCCGCCCTTGCGGATGCTGATCCAGGACATCAACAAGTTCTCGAACAACTTCATGGTGGAGATGCTGCTGAAGGCATTGGGTGATGGTTCCTGGCCCAAGGGCATGGCCCGGATCCAAGCCTTTTATCAGAGCAACTACGGTCTGGGTCCCGACAAGATTCACTGCACGGATGCTTCGGGGCTGAGCAAGGACAATCGGCTTTCCGCGCGCACGCTGGCGGTGGTGCTGCGGGGTGCCTGGAACGATTTCGAAGTGGGTCCGGAATTCCAGGCCTCCCTTAAAATCATCGGTGGCGAGCCGTGGAAACTGAAGATCAAGGATCCGAACCTCGCGCGGCGCGTGCGTTGCAAGACCGGCCACCTGAGCGGCGTGGACACGGCTTGTGGCGTGATCCAGATGCCCGATGGAGAGCTGAGAGTCTTCGCCATTCTGCTGAACGGGCAGGCCAACGACCAGGATGTATGGGAGCAGGTCAGTCGCTGGGCCAATTAAACCCGGATCTCGCATTTGGACGCGATGAAACAGGCTACAGGCTTCAGGCT
>JANOLT010000009.1:0-8819 GCA_031419915.1 Holophagaceae bacterium | reverse complement strand
GGCAAGGGCACGATCATCGCCCTGCTTCTGAAGACTGGGGTGGGCGAGATCCACCGTTTTGCCATCGTTGCCAAGCAAGTGATTGATGCGGGCAGTGAGAATTTGCGCGTACAGCTCGTTTACACCACAGAGCACCAGGCTGGAACCTTTGTGCTCCAGCAATGCATGAGCCAAGGTGCCGGCCTTGGCGCTGAGATCCTTCCGCAGTCCTTCACCGGGCTTTCCTGAACCGAGCGCGGCTGCCAGGGATTCAAGGAATAGCACGACTTCAGAAGGCGCCATGCGGATGCGTTCGTCGGCGTTGCTTCCGGTGAGCGACATGCAAGCCTCGGCCTGCACATGCTTGGACATGGGCTTTGGGTTGTCTGGGCCGCGTCGGCTGGCGTAGGCTCGCGTGAAACCGACGGGATCGATCCAAGTGCCTAGGAAATCCGCCTCGATCCCCAGAATGAAATCTGCCTCTTCGAGGCGGTAGTGAGGGAATGCCTTCGTGCCGTGGGTCCGTTCGTAAGCCGCAGGGATGGCGGCACAACTCAAAGCGTCGTAGGTGATGAGCTTTCCATCCTTGAAGCCTCCGAGGAAGTTCTGGATGGTGGCCTTCAGCGTGGGGCTGGGCAGTGTTCCGCTCAGGACGCGAACCTTTCCGTCCTTGGCCTTGATCTCCGCGAAATGCGCGGCCAGATCGGCGTCCAGGATCTTCCAATCGCAATCCTGGCCTGACATGCGTGGCTGCTTGAGCCGAGCGGGATCGTAAAGGCCGCGGGTCTGGGCCTGGCCGATGGCGCAAAGCCCGCCACGGTTCAGGGGATGGTCGGGATTCCCTTCAAGTTTCACGGGCCGCCCATCCCGGCTGCGGGCCAGCACGCCGCATCCCGCGGAACATCCCTGGCACGTGGTGGCATACCATTCCGCCACGCCGGGCGTCAGGCCTTCCTGGGCGTTCAAATAGGGCAGCGCCTTCTCGACCGTTTTGCTCTTGCAACTGATGGCCAGGCCTGCGGCAAAGCCAACGCCGGAGAAGCGGAAGAAGTCGCGCCGGGTGATCTGGCGCACGCTCTCGCCTACGGCGAGTTCATCGCTGAACTCGGCCTTGGTTTTGATGATGAGTCCCCGCCGTTCGCCGAGGCTCTTCCATACGTGCATGGTTTCTCCTCAGTTCTTAGGGTCTGAAAGGGAATAAAGATGCCATTTGTTGGCCCCCAGCCGCGATGCACCCGCAAGGAAAGGCCCGCAGGGCATATCGGGAATACGCACAAGGGCCTTGACGCCGCGGAGCGCGCGGATGGGGGCCAACCCTCTGGGCGAGGGCGGCGGGCGGCGCAATCCGGCGTTGACCTCCCTCGTCGTATGGGCGATATGTCTTCGGTCGGTCGCCTTTTCTTGCTTGCCCGCCGCTCCCCCAAAATGCAATATTTTTTCCATTTCAGACCCTCAGTGGTGGCAGGCGCCGCAGTCGGTGGGGGCCGCGGGAAGTTTGCCGTTCAGTTGCAGCTTCTGGTTCTCGGCGCGGTGGCAGGCCAGGCACTCGCCCATGGTCAGCGCCAAAGCCTGTTCAACCCGTTCCATGCCCTGGATCTCGCCATGGCAGCTCTGGCAGGCCACGCCCGCGTTGACGTGCCGACTGTGGGGGAAGTCCACGTGGGAAGGCAGACGATGGATGCGCACCCATTCAATGGGGCGGCCTTCTTTCATGGCCTTCGTCAGCTTGGCGATCTCCGGGCTGGGGTCGCTCACGCCTAATTTAGTGCCCGCCTTATTCAGGATCGTCTCGTGGCATTTCATGCAGGTGCTCGTCGGCGGGATCCCTGCATGGCGACTATTTTCGGCCCCCGTATGGCAGAAAAGGCAATCCATTTTCAGCTCGCCCGCGTGCAGGGCGTGCGAATAGGTGATGGGTTGGACCGGCTTGTAGCCCGAGTTGTCCCCGAGCAATTTCGTGTCCACGCTCACGGCAAGGATCATCAGGGAAGCCCCGAAGGCCACAAGCCCTGCCAGAGCCACCTTGCGCACTCTCATCTCAGGCCCTTCCGGTTCCAGATCACCACCTGGGGCTTGCGCCAGTAGTAGAAGATGGGAACCACGAGAAAGTGCACCAGGCGCGTGAAAGGGATCAGCAGGATCAACAAAAAGCCGCTGAGGATGTGGATCTTGGGCAGCCAAGGCAGAGGCTGGATGAGCTCGGGCCTGGGACTCAGCGCTAACAGGCTCCACAGGTAGGGAACCGCGTTAGATGCGTACCAGGAGCTGCCCCAGCGATAGCGCAGAGCGGTGTCGATGCCCGTGGTCACTTGCAGAAGCAGCAGGCCAAGCAGGACCCAATCCATGGTGGTGGTGACGGCCTTCACGCGGGAACTGCTGCCGCGGCGCACCATCAGGGCCACGACCCCTACGAGCGCGAGCAGGGCCATGATCAGGCCGGAGGTTTCGAGCAGGTAGAGCCGGAACGGCGCAGAGTTCCAAGCGAGGATCTGCTTCGGGATCAGGAAGGCCACGAGATGCCCGGTAAGCACCCAAAGGATGCCCCAGTGCCAGAGCCCCGAACCCCAAAAGAGCTGCTTGTTCTCCAGGAACTGGCTGGAGAGGCTCGAATAGCCGAAGGGCTTCCACACGAAGCGGAGAATGCTCACCACGATGGCCAGGGCCAGCGCGGCGTAGGGGAATCCGACCCAGAGGAATTTATCAAGCATGGGCCACCTCCGCGGGCATTCGGTGCGCTGTGAAGATCAGGAACAATGCTTGTAGAAGATGTGTGTAGGCTCCGTCCTTCATTGCCGACTGGATCTTTTCCATGGCGGGCAGGATGCAGTCGTCCACCAGGTCGATGGCATCCTGGGTCTCCAGCTTCATCGTGAGATCCAGCAGATTGGGCAGGTAATCCGGCAGATCATTACCCGCATCAATATCGTTCTCGCGCAGGTGATGACGCATCATGGCCAGGAACTGGCCGCGCTTGTAGGATTCGCCGAACAGGTGCCAGCCGATCTCCAGAACGCAGTCGGGATTCAGATCGAAACTGCGGGTGTAGATCTCGGCCATTTCTTCCTGGCTGGAGGTCCTGGCCACCAGAGCAAAGGCCTCCAGGTATTCCTGGCAGGGATGGGCGGTATTCATCGCCTCGTCCGCAAGGGCCGCGGCGAGCTTGGGTGTGTCCGCATCGGGGTAGCGCAACAGGATTGCGATGCCGGGGATGAGTTGGGTGGGAACTCGCATTTGGACGAATGGCTGCATCAGAGCCCCCTTACCGGCTGCTCGCGGAAACCGAATCCCGCGGCGCCCTGTTTTTCAAGTGGATTGGTGAGCACTTCCACCGCCTGTTCCCGGTGGCTGGGCGGAATCACGAACCGGTCTTCGTAGTTGCAAAGGCTCGTCAGGCGGTAGATCGCCTCGGCTTGCTCGGTGGTGCAGTCGGCTTCACGCAGGCCATCCAACGCCACCTGCATGTCCACGTCCCCAACGGTCACGGCGCGTTTCCAAGTGCGGATCGCCATCATTTTTTTCATGGCGTAACGTACCGGCGCTTCCTGCCCGGCACCGAACAGACTGGCCAGGTAGCTCATGGGCAAGCGCGCCTGATCCAGTGGCGCGAAGATCTCATCCGCTGACGTGGGATTCAGGGCCACGCCGTTTTCCACGGAGTAGGTGACGGGTCCAAGGGCGGGCACATAGAAAAGGCTCGGGAAGGTGCGGAACTCCGGGTGCGGCGCGAGGGCCAGGCCCCATTCCTTGACGAACTTGTAGACCGGGCTGTTCTGCGCGGACTTGATGATTTGCTCGGTCACGCCATTCTTTTTCGCGGCCTCGATCACGGCGGGATCAAAGGGGTCCATGAGCATTTCGCGGTGCGCGGTGACCAATTCTTCGTCGGGTCTCACACCCGCTTCCTGGATCTTGTCGGCGTCGTAGAGCAGCACGCCCATGTAGCGGATGCGGCCCACGCAGGAATGGAAGCAGGCGGGCGCCTGGCCGGTTTCCACGCGGGGATAGCACAGCAGGCACTTCTCAGATTTTCCCGTGCTCCAGTTGTAGAAGACTTTCTTGTAGGGGCAGGCGGAAACGCAGTAGCGCCATCCGCGGCAGACCTTCTGGTTGACCAGGACGATGCCGTCTTCGCCGCGCTTGTAGATGGCGCCGCTGGGGCAGGCCGCCACGCACGCGGGATTCGCGCAGTGGTTACAGATGCGCGGCAGGTAGAACATCACCAGAGTCTCGATGCTCAGGAGCTGCAGGCGCTGCTCCTCGGTCATGGCTTCGAGATTCGGATCATTGCGGGCGTAGAGGGCCGAACCCCCCAGATCATCGTCCCAGTTGGGTCCTGCTTCGATGTCAATGTACTCGCCGGTCACCTTGCTGATGGGAATGGCCGTGGGCTGGTCGTCGGTTTCCGGCGCGGTGAACAGATCTTCGAAACGGTAGGTCCACGGTTCGTAGTACTCGTCCATGGTGGGCAGGTCCGGCTGGTAGAAGATCTTTTGCAGGAACTTGCCCTTGCTGGTGAGGCGGAGTTCGAGCTTGCCGTTCTTGACGATCCAGCCGCCTTTGTATTCGTTCTGGTCTTCCCACTTGGTGGGATAACCTGTGCCGGGCTTGGTCTCGACGTTGTTCCACCACATGTAGTCGGCGCCCTTGCGGTCGGTCCACACGTTCTTGCAGGCGATGGAACAGGTGTGGCACCCGATGCATTTGTCCAGGTGGAACACCATCGCGATTTGTGAGCGGATATCCATCAGCGTCCCCTCAAAAAAAACTTAGTAACCGCGAAAAACGCTAAAGAACGCGAAAAAAGGGTTTTTATATTTCGCGCGTTTTCGCGCCTTTCGCGGTTCAGGCTTTTTGCTCTTTTGATGTTCATGGCCGTCCCCCTACCAGACCAGCTGGCCGAGCTTGCGGACGTAGACCACCGTTTCGCGGTTCACGCCGGTGGGGCCCCAATAATTGAAGTGGTAGGTGAACTGTCCGTAGCCGCCGACCATGAGATTGGGCTTGAGCCGGATGCGGGTCAGGCTGTTGTTCATGCCCGCGCGTTTCATGCCCCGGAGCGGGCTTTTGGGAACGCCATACGTGCGTTCGGTGGCGTGGTACTGGATGCAGGCGCCCTTCGGAATTCGGGCGCTGACGCAGGCGCGGGTGACCACAACCCCGTTGTCATTGTGGACCTCGACCCAGTCGTTGTCCTTCAGCCCGACCGAGGCGGCGTCCTCCTCGCTGAGCCAAAGCGGATCACAGCCGCGGGAGAGCGTAGTCATGCGCTCCGTGTCGCCATAGGTGGAGTGGATATGCCACTTGCCATGGGGCGTCAGGTAGTTCAACGCCAGGGTGTTGCCCTCGCGCTTGGAGCAGCGCAGATCCCCCAGCACCTGGGCTGGAGGCGTGGGCTTGTAGGTGGGCAGATGCTCGCCAAAGGCCAGATAACCTTCATGGTCCAAGTAGCAATGCTGGCGGCCCGTGAGCGTGCGCCAGGGCACCATGCGCTCCACGTTGTACGTGAAGGCGGAGTAAGGCCGCTTTTCATCCACGATGCCCGACCAGCAAGGGCTGTTGAGCACGCGGCGGGGCTGGGAGAGCAGATCCTTGAAGGTGTACTTGATGCCACGGTAGGGTTCGGCGAGATCCTTCAAAGGCAGGCCCGTGCGGCCTTCCATGTACTGATAGGCGCGGTAGGCCAGTTCGCCGTTGGTTTCAGGCGCGAGATGAAGCAGCACGTTGGCCGCGTCCACGTCCTCTTCGAGGCTGGGGCGCTTCTGACCTTCGATCATCACCGTGGGATGGGTTTCAAGCATCCGGTCATAGATATCTTTGATGGGGTATTTCACCCCGTGGGCACCAAGCCCTTGCTCGCGGACGTTGGGCCCGAGAGAAATGAATTGATCATAGATTTTGCTGTAATCGCGTGTGATCACGGTCAGACCCGGCATGGTTTTGCCCGGAATGGCCTCGCATTCGCCCGCCATCCAGTCCCGGATGTGGGGCTGCGCGATCTCGGCTGGCGTGTCGTGGGCCAGGGGATTCGAGACGATGTCCTCGATGGGATTGGGCAGATGCTTGGCGGCAAGTTCGCTCACCTTTTTCGCCATCTGTTTGAAGATGTCCCAATCGCTTTTCGATTCCCAGCAGGGCGGAACTGCCGCGGAAAGCGGATTGATGAAGCTGTGCATGTCGGTGGAATTGAGATCCGTCTTCTCGTACCAGGTGGCCGTCGGCAGCACGATGTCGCTGTAAAGGGCGGAGGTGTCCATGCGGAAATTGATGTCCACCACCAGATCCATCTTTCCCGTGACCGTGGGCCGCCACGTCACATCCTTCAGCGTGCCTTCGGCCACTTCATCGGCGATGGCGTTCGTGTGGGTGCCCAGGTAGTGCTTCAGGAAGAACTCGTGTCCCTTGGCCGAAGTCCCTATGGCGTTGCCGCGCCATATGTACCAGATCCGGGGCCAGTTCTCGGCGGCATCGGGATCCTCGATGGAGAAGCGCAGATCCTTTTTCTTCAGGCGATCCACGGTGCTGGCGATGATGGCCGCATTGTCCACGGCGCCGGCCTTCCGGGCGTCGGCCACGACCTGCATGGGATTTTCGTTGTACTGCGGGAAATAGGGCAGCCAACCGCTGCGCACGGCGCGGGTCTGCATGTTCATGCAGTGGCCCTCCACCAGTTCGCTGCCGTCCGGAACGGTGTTGTATTCCTTGAACTCTTTTTCATAGCGCCATTGATCGCTGTTCACGTAGTGCCAGCTCGGCGCATTCTGGAGCCGGTTTACGGAGAGCCAGTCCTTGGCCAGCGCGATGGCGCTCCAGGAGGCCACCGGGGCCAGTTTCTCCTGGCCGACGTAATGGGCGAGGCCGCCTCCATTGGTTCCGATACAGCCGCAGAAAACCAGCGCGTGCTGGGCGGCGCGGTAGATCAGATTGTTGTGGTACCAGTGGTTGACACCGGCGCCGATGATGACCGTGCACTTGCCCTTGGTCAGTTCAGCCGTGTGGGCCCATTCCCGGGCGAAGCGCAGCACGTTATCGCGGGACAAGCCGGTGTGTTTTTCCTGCCAGGCCGGTGTGTAGACCGCGGATTCATCATCGTAATCTTTCGGGTAGGCGCCGGGCAGGCCGCGATTCACGCCGAATTGCGCCATGAGCAGATCGTAGACGGTGGTCACGAGGGCGGTGCTGCCATCCGCAAGCTGAATGCGCCGGATGGGCACGCCACGGAAAAGTGTCTTGCCGTCGGCGAAGTCGTCGAACTGGGTCAATCCCACTGCGGTGGGACCGCCCGGTCGCTGCGCGCCCTCTGCGTCCCCCCGCGCCCCCGCCCCTTGGCCGGCGGGGCCGTCCGCGGGGCCTTCCAAGGTGTCCAGGAAGGTCAGGGCCGGTTCGATGGGGCTACTGTCCTTGCCATCCTGGAACAGCAGATTCCATTCACCCTGCTTCGTGCCCCAGCGATGCCCCACGGAGCCCTTGGGCATCTTTGGCGCGCCCGAGGGTTGATCCCACATCAGGAACTTCCATTCGCCGTGCTCTTCGTCGCTGTACTTCGCGAGACGGCCCGCGCGCAGGAGCTGTCCTGGACGGAAACCACCTTCGATTTCGGTCAGTTCAACGAGGAAAGGGCCATCGGTGTACTTCTTCTGGTAGTCCAGGAAGAAAGGCACCTGTTTCTGGTGGTGGAACTCCGTGAGGATGACCTGATTGACGGCCATCCAGAACGCGCCATCCTGTCCCTGATGCACGGGCATCCACTCGTCGGCGTACTTGGCCACCTGATTGAAGTCGGGGCTGAAAACCACCATCTTGGTGCCGTTATGGCGGGACTCGGCGGCGAAGTGGCAATCGGGCGTGCGGGTCATGTTCAGGTTGCTGCCCATGACCGCTAGGTACTTTGCGTTGTACCAGTCCGCGCTTTCCTGGACGTCGGTCTGCTCGCCCCACATTTCGGGGCTGCTGGGCGGAAGGTCGCAGTACCAGTCGTAGAAGCTGAGGTTGGTGCCACCCAAAAGTTGGATGAAGCGCGAGCCCGCGGCGTAGCTCAGCATAGACATGGCGGGGATGGGGCTGAAGCCCGCGATGCGGTCGGGCCCGTGGGTCTTGATGGTGTGGATATTGGCGGCCGCCATGAGCTCGTTCACCTGGTCCCAGGACGCGCGGCGGAAGCCGCCCTTGCCGCGGGCCTGCTGATAGCGGGCGCGTTTGACGGGATCGTTCTGGATGCTGGCCCAGGCCGCGACGGGATCCATGTCCTTGCCCTTGGCCTCTTGCCACAGATCCATCAGCGCGCCGCGCATATAGGGGAACTTCACGCGGAGCGGGCTGTAGAGGTACCACGAGAAGCTGATGCCGCGCTGGCAACCGCGGGGTTCATAGGGCGGGACGGTTTCATCCAGAAGTGGGTAGTCGAGCACCTGCATTTCCCAGGTGACGATGCCTTCCTTGACGTAGATGTTCCATCCGCAGCTACCGGTGCAGTTCACGCCGTGGGTGCTACGGACCACTTTGTCGTGGGCCCAGCGATTCCGGTAGAACTCCTCCCAGGAGCGGGTTTCGGGATCCACAATGTCGGTGATCCAGTGGCTCTGCTTACGCTCGGTCATGGTCTTCCATCTCCTCGTCTTTGGATCAGGCTTTAGGTTTTAAATTTCTTCGAACACCCTTCAAGCGCTTGCGGCCCAGGTGGCCACCCAGGAGCATTCCTCCCACTAGGCCGACTACACCTAGAACGGGAAAGACGACGTCGCGTTTGGCCGGAGGCTGGGAGCCCACGCTCTTGAGGTAAGCGGCGACCTGGAAGGCTTCCTCAGCGCTCACGGGAGTCTTGATGAAAACGCCCTGCATGGTCG
>JANOLT010000008.1:0-17971 GCA_031419915.1 Holophagaceae bacterium | reverse complement strand
CGAAGCGATTCTTTGCCTGAAGCCTGCAGCCTGATGCCTGAAGCCAATTTCATCCTGTCCAAATGCAAAATCCGGGTTGAATGCGCGCGACACCACTAGAAAGTTCTGCATCAAGGGTGGATTGTTCCACATGGAACAGCGCTCCAAAGGGGACAAGAGAATTGCCCGGGTAGACCGGAATCCGGCCAGGCACTAGAAGAAATTATTCATACGACAAGCTTGCCGGGGTTTGCCTTGTCTCCGTATCGGCCCTGAATTCAATGAACCTCAAATTCAGCACCCGTGCCAGAATTCCTTCAAGGGGGAGATCGTGTACGAGGTTCTTCAACAGGAAGATCCTGCGGTGTTTACGGCACTGCAGAATGAGCTCGGTCGCCAGCGTCATCACCTTGAACTTATCGCGTCAGAAAATTATGCGTCGGTCGCGGTGATGCAGGCCATGGGCAGCCATTTCACCAACAAATATGCGGAGGGATACCCTGGCCGCCGCTATTACGGCGGTTGCGCAAACGTGGACGTTGTTGAAACCCTGGCCCGGGACCGCGCCAAAGAACTCTTTGGTGCCGAACACGCCAATGTGCAGCCCCATAGCGGCGCCCAAGCCAACATGGCGGTCTATTTCGCCATGCTGAAGCCCGGTGACACCGTACTGGGGCTGGATCTGGCCCACGGCGGGCATTTGACCCACGGCCACCCACTGAACAGCAGTGGCGTGCTCTACAAATTCGTGGGCTACCATGTGCGCAAAGAAGACGAGCGGGTGGACATGGATGAAGTCCGCAGGCTCGCTCTGGAACACCAACCCAAGATGATCGTAGTGGGGGCGTCGGCCTACCCCCGGACATTTGATTTCCCCGCCTTCCGCGCCATTGCCGACGAGGTCGGAGCCTTGGTGATGGTGGACATGGCGCATATCGCGGGCCTGGTTGCGACGGGCCATCACCCGAGCCCCGTTCCCCACGCGGATTTCGTCACCACCACCACCCACAAGACCCTGCGGGGACCCCGCGGCGGCATGATCCTGTGCAAAGAAAAGTACGCCAAAGATCTCGACCGGGCCGTGTTCCCAGGCATCCAGGGCGGGCCCCTCATGCACGTCATCGCGGCCAAAGCGGTGGCCTTCGCTGAAGCGCTACGGCCTGAATTCAAGGCCTACAGTGGCCTGGTCATATCGAATGCCCAGGCCCTGGCCAAGGGGCTCCAAGACAAGGGCTGGCGCGTCGTCAGCGGCGGCACGGACAACCACCTGATGCTGGTGGACGTCTTTGCTCAAGGAATCCTGGGCAACGAGGCCGAAAAGGTTCTCGACCGCGCCGGACTCACCGTGAACAAGAACGGGATTCCCTTCGACCCAAATCCCCCCCTGAAGCCCTCCGGGATCCGTCTGGGCTCACCTGCGCTTGCCACCCGTGGCATGGGGGAAGCCGAAATGACTCAAATCGCGGCTTGGATTGATCGCGCCCTGCGGCACAAGGATGACGATGCCGCGATCTCGGCTCTCCAGGCAGAAGTCTTCGCCCTCGGGGAGCAATTCCCGATCCCGGGGTGAACGAGCCGCACACATCGTCGTGTCGTAGTGTCGTAGTGGGCGCCCACCACCACCGGCCCACCGCCTTCTGGGTCATGGTGGCAGAATGATCTCGTGGAATCCGATGGCCTCTTCGTCTACGGCTCGCTTCGAGAGGGCGGGCTCCACCATGCGTGGCTGAAGCGCACAAACCCCGTCGGCCATACCCGGGCCTACGCTCCGGGGCGCCTCTTTCATCTGCCCGGGGCCGGATTGGCCGCGATGGTTCCTGGGGCAATTCCTGAGGCCCTGCCCCCAGGTTCAGGTTGGGTGGTGGGGGAGTTCATCGGCTATGAAGATGAAGTGGAACTGGAGTCCGCGCTGGATAACCTAGACCAGCTTGAAGGTGTCGCCGAGGGCCAGTTTGAGCGGACAATGGTTCCCGTATTGCTGGAGAACGGCCAAACCTACGCCGCCTGGGCATACATGTTCCCCGTGGGGCGATTGCCCCGGTTGGAGCGCGAAGGCCTAGAGCTGTTGGATGGGGACTGGGGCGGGTATCTGGAATGAACCCGGATCCTGCATTTGGGTAGGATAAAACCGGCTTCAGGCCTCAGGCTACAGGCTTCAGGCCAAAAATCGATATGCATCGGTTTGTACGCTGAGTGATGCGAACCTGAAGCCTGAAGCCAATGGAATCAAGCAATCGCAAAATCCGGGTTTACAGTCCCAACCCCGGTTGCTGCCCGCCCTCGTCGGGGCCAGGGTTGGCCAGCTCGGCGTCCGTCACCAGGTCCTCCTCGTCGTCGAAGGCCATGGCGCTGGCTTCGATCTTGGCGATGCCGACAACCTTGTCTTGGTTGGAACCGAGGTTCAAGAGTTTGACGCCCTGGGCCGCGCGACCGGTCTTGCGGACCTCGTCAATGAGGAATTTGATGACCATGCCCTCTTGGCTGATCAGGAGACAACCTTCACCGAACTTGACAAGCTTGAAGCCCACCACCGGACCGTTGCGAACGCCCGCGCGGATGTTGATGACGCCCGTGCCGCCTCGGCCCTGGAGCCGGTAGTCCTGTAGGAGCGAGCGCTTTCCGTAACCCTTTTCGGTGACCGTGAGCAACATGCCGTGATCGGCGGTGCTTTCGTCGGCAATGACGCCTTCCGGCAGATCCGGCAGGGCCTCGGCCACTTCCATGTCCACGATGCGATCGCCAGACCCAAGGCGCATCCCCCGCACACCCGTGGCCACGCGACCCACGGCGCGGATGTCCTCTTCCCCAAAGCGGATGGCCTTGCCCTGGGCTGTGGCCAGCAGAATTTGCTGGTCGCCGCTGGAACGGCGCACCGCCACCAGGCTGTTTCCGTCATCAATGTTGAGCGCGATGAGTCCGTTGGCGCGAATATTCGCGTAAAGACTGAGAGAAGTGCGCTTTACGGTGCCATCGCTGGTGGCGAAGACGAGGTGTTCACCGGCGGGGAATTCACGCAGGGCCATCAGGGTGACGACATTTTCACCATCTTTCAGGCTGATCAGGTTCTTGATGTGCTTGCCCCGGGTGTTGGCGGCCACCTCTGGCAGATCATAGACCTTGAGGGCGTACACATAGCCGCGGTCCGTGAAGGCCATCAGGGTGTCGTGGGCCTTGGTCAGGAAGAGTTGCTCGACGAAATCCTCGTCCTTGGTCTTCATGCCCAGCTTGCCCTTGCCGCCCCGCTTCTGGCGACGGTAGGCCACCAGATCGGTGCGTTTGATGTAGCCCGCCTTGGACATGGTGACGACCATCGGGTCGTCTGGAACTACATCCTCCATGCGGATGTTGCCGGAATAGCCCACGATTTCGGTTCGCCGAGGCTCCCCGAACTGCTCCACCACGGCAGTGAGCTCATCCTTGATGACGCCCAAGAGCAGGGCTTCGTCGGCCAGGATGGACTTCAGGTGTTTGATGGTTTTTTCGAGTTCGGCCAGCTCATCCAGGATCTTTTCGCGTTCCAGGCCCGTGAGGCGTTGAAGGCGCATATCCAAAATGGCCTGAGCCTGGATGGCGCTGAACCGAAGGCTTGGATCTTTCTTCAGCGCCGTTGCGATGGCGAATTTGCCTTCCATGAGGCCGTGTTTGGCCTCGTCGGGCGTTTTGGCGGCCCGGATGAGCTTGATGACTGCGTCCAAGTGGTCCAGGGCGATCTTGAGACCCAGCAGGACATGGTGGCGATCCTCGGCCTTTTTCAACTGGAACATGGTGCGACGAGTGACCACTTCGCGGCGGAACCCCAGGAATTCCTGAAGGATTTCCTTCAGGGTGCAGACCCGGGGCTGGCCATTGACGATGGTCAGCATGGTGATGGGGAAGGAGTTCTGAAGTTGGGTCAGCTGGTAGAGCTGGTTCAGCACGATGTCCGAGGGCTCATTTTTCTTGAGTTCCACCACCAGGCGGATGCCTTCGCGATCGCTCTCGTCCCGGAGATCACTGATGCCGTCGATCTTCTTGTCCCGGACCAGCTCCGCGATTTTTTCTGTGAGGGTGGCCTTGTTCACCTGGTAGGGCAGCTCGGTGAAGACCAGCTGTTCCCGGTCGCCGGCACGCTTGATCTGTTCAACGTGCCCCTTGGCGCGCACCACGCAGCGGCCGCGCCCTGTGCGGTAGGCGTCCACAACGCCCTCGGTGCCAAGCATGAGGCCGCCGCCGGGGAAATCTGGCCCCTTGACGTAGGTCATGAGGACATCCATGCCGATGCTGGGGTCAGCGATCAGGGCTATGAGCGCCGAGCAGCATTCCCGTAGGTTGTGCGGGGGGATGGAGGTCGCCATGCCCACTGCGATGCCCTGCGAGCCGTTGATGAGCAGATTTGGAAAACGGGAGGGAAGGACCAGCGGCTCGACTTCGGAGCCGTCGTAGTTGGGACCAAAATCTACGGTGTCCAGATCAATGTCTTCCATCATGGCGCTGCCGATTCGGCTCAGCCGGGCTTCGGTATAACGCATGGCCGCGGGCCTGTCGCCATCTATGGAACCAAAATTTCCCTGACCATCCACCAGCATGTGCCGCAGGCTGAAGGGTTGGGCCATGCGGACCAGGGTGTCGTAGGCCGGGACATCGCCGTGGGGGTGGAATTTACCAATGACGTCGCCAACGGTGCGCGCCGACTTTCTGTAGGCCCGGTTCCACTCGTTGTTCGCGGCCTTCATGGCGTAGAGCACCCGGCGATGGACCGGCTTAAGGCCGTCCCTCACGTCGGGAAGTGCCCGACCTACAATCACGCTCATGGCGTAATCGAGGTAGGATTTCCGCATTTCCTTTTCGATTTCGATGGTTTCAGTTCGGGTCATGGGCTACTCATGTTCTACGTGGAACACTGCTCGCTGCTCGGACAGATTCCCTGGCGATAGCCTTGGGAAGCCCCCTGGGTCAACGAATTAAATATCAATGTTTTCAGCTAAAAGCGCATTTGTTTCAATAAATCGGCGGCGGGGTTCCACGGCGTCGCCCATCAGGACGGTAAACATTTCGTCCGCCAGCACGGCATCATCCACCCGCACTTGGAGCATGGTTCTTCGCGTGGGATCCATGGTGGTTTCCCATAATTGTTCGGGGTTCATTTCACCCAACCCCTTATAGCGCTGGATCATCAGGCCCCGCTTGCCCTCCTCCATAACCATGGAAAGCATGGCTTCCGGACTCGCAAAGCTCATTTCCTTGGCCATTTTTGACGTGCCGGCGGCCTCGGCGGCCTCGTTGGTTTCGGCCGCCCCCGTAGGTTCTTCGTTCTCTTTCTCGGCTCCCTTTGCTGCTGCTTTTTCGGGCTTGGCCTCTTTGACGCGCAGAAGCTTGAGCTCGCCCCCACGGAAGGCAATGAGCTCTTCGTGCAGGGCCTTGAGTCGGCGGAATTCACCCCACAGGGCCACCTGGTCGTCCAACCAAAGGGTGATGGGCCGATTCAGGTGCATTCGGGTGATGCGTATGCGGTGTGCGGCGGGAACGGCCACCGGGAGCGGTTCCCGCAGCAGTGTGTCTAGAGCCGCCGCGTCGGCTTCTCCGTCTTCGGTGGCTTCCGCCCCCGTTGAGTCGTCTTTTCCCAATGCTTGGTCTGGGGCGGGTTCGGCGGCCTCGGTCGCGTCGGTCGCGTCGCTCGCGTCGGTCGCCTCGGTGGATTCAACTTCGGTGCGGCCCAGGCCCGCCTTGTCTACGGCCAGGGCCAGCTCTTTCACTGCCTCTGCGCTATAAAAGCGCTCGTCATCCAACAACCCAAAGGCGATAAGGCCGTCCACCAGGGGCCGGGCGTAGCCGCGGCGATTCAGTTTTGCGTAAAGCTGCTGGACCTCCCCCCACTTCTTCATTTCGCGAACCAGGGCCGCGCCCTTGTGCTCGCTGCCATCTGGAAGGGTAAGGCTCCAACCATCCAGGGCCTTTTGGAAAAGGAATTCCTCAAGGGCCCGTTCGTCTTTGAGATACTTTTCTGTCTTGCCCTTTTTTACTTTGTAGAGGGGTGGTTGAGCGATATACAAGTAGCCCCGTTCCACTATTTCTGGCATCTGGCGATAAAAGAACGTGAGCAGCAGGGTCCGGATGTGGGACCCGTCCACGTCGGCGTCGGTCATCAGGACGATTTTGTGGTATCGCAGGTTGGCAATCTTGAATTCATCCGCGCCGATACCGGCGCCCAGCGCCTGGATGAGGATCCGCAGCTCTTGGTGGCTCAATATTTTATCGAAGCGAGCTTTCTCAACGTTCAAGACCTTGCCCTTCAGGGGCAGAATGGCCTGATTGGCGCGATTGCGGCCCTGTTTGGCGGAACCACCGGCGGAATCGCCCTCTACAAGGTAGATCTCAGAAAGCGCTGGATCTTTTTCTTGGCAATCGGCGAGCTTGCCCGGTAGTCCGCCTCCATCCAGGGCCCCCTTGCGCCGGGTGAGGTCGCGCGCCTTGCGGGCGGCTTCGCGGGCCCGGGCGGCTTCGATCGCCTTTTCAAGAATCGCCCGGGCTTCGCGCGGGTTCTCCTCAAAGAAACTCGTGAGCTTTTCGTAGACGATGGTCTGGACAACCCCTTTTACTTCAGAGCTGACCAGCTTGTCCTTGGTCTGGCTGCTGAATTTGGGGTCCGGCACCTTGGCCGACAACACCGCGGTCAAGCCCTCGCGGACATCCTCGCCCGACAGGGTGACCTTGGCGGATTTGAGCAGGTTGTTTGCTTCGGCATAGGTGTTGATGACGCGCGTCATGGCGGCCCGAAAGCCTTCCAGGTGCGCGCCTCCGTCCCGGTTCCGGATGTTGTTCGTGAAGCAATAAAGGGTTTCTTGATAGGAGTCGTTCCACTGCAGGGCCACCTCGACGGTGGTGCCATTTTTTGTGTCTTCAATGTGGATGGGCGGCTTGTGCAGAACCGTCTTGTTACGGTTCAGGTGCTCGACGAAAGCATCAATTCCGCCGGCATTCATGAAGTCGTGGGAATCACCGGTCCGCTCGTCTGTGATGCGGATGTGCACACCCTTGTTGAGGTAGCTCAACTCGCGGAGGCGCTGACTCAGGACCTCGAAGGTGAAGTCCAGAACATTGTTGAAAATTTCGGGATCCGGCATGAACCGCACGCGGGTTCCGCGCTTGGTCGTGGGCCCCACTTTGGCCAGAGGCTTGTCCGCGCGGCCCCGGGTAAACGTCATGGCGTATTCTTTCCCGCCCTTCCAGATGGTGAGCCACAGCTTGGCGCTGAGCCCGTTCACACACGAAACACCAACGCCATGAAGGCCGCCCGAAACCTTGTAGGCATTCTTGCCGTCGGTGTTGGTGTTATCAAATTTCCCGCCCGCATGAAGCACCGTCATGATCACTTCGGCGGCGGACCGGTTCTCTTCTTTGTGGAGATCCACGGGGATGCCGCGGCCGTTGTCCTCTACAGAGCAACTGCCGTCGGTATGGATGACCACGTCCACGCGGGTGCAATACCCCGCCAGGGCCTCGTCAATGGAGTTGTCCACGACCTCGTAGACCATCTGGTGAAGGCCGCTTCCATCGTCGGTATCCCCGATATACATGCCTGGCCGCTTTCGGACAGCCTCCAGGTCCCGGAGGACCGTGATGTTATCGGCGGTGTAGGTGGCTGAGGTGTCCTGGGTGTGCGCTGCTAGAACTTCTTCTGACATCAAGACTCACTTTTATTGGGCGGTGGAAAAAGCGCGAACAAAACGGTTAAACGCTGGCGGGGCTTGCAAAACGCACGGGCATCAGGATGTAGCGGAAGCCCAGGTCCTCAAGGCTGGGGCTCATGAAAATGCCTTGGCCCACCTCATCCTTGAACTGGTAGACAACTTCCTCGCCCGGCAAGCGATCAAGTAATTCCGTCAGGTAGTCAATGTTGAAGGCTAACTCAAACGGGGCCTCTTCCCCCGAGAAGCCCAGTGTGCCTTGGTTTACGCCTTCATCGGGGTGCTGAAACACCACCTTCAGGTTGGGGAATTCGAAAAAGAGCCGAACATTTTTATTGTAGTCGTCCTTCTTGAGGCCGGCGATGCGCAATGTGCGCAGGAAATCCTCGCGATCTAAAATGACGCGTTTCGGGAGCTCCGCGGGAAGCACCTTTTCGTAGGCGGGATAATTTCCGGTCACGAGACGGGTGGACATTTTAAGCCCGGGCTGGGCCATGAAAAGGCTGGCGCTGTCCCACTGCAGCTCGATCTCGCCGTCTTGGGAGGGAAAGGAATGCAGCAGGTCCAACGCCCTTTTGGGGACGATCAGGCGGACCTCTTCGGCGAGCCCCGTGGGGTGTTGTATTTCGGCCACCGCAAGGCGAAATCCATCGGTAGAAACCACACGAACGAACGTTTTGCCGAAATGAAGAAGGATCGCGATAAGGGTTGGCTTGGTTGCGTCCCGGCTGCCGGCCAGCGACCCCAGTTGGATCGCTTGTTTCAGTAGCGCTAGCGGAAGCCGCACGGTCGGCAGCGACTCGCCCGGGGTGGGGAGTTCGGGAAACCCTTCGCCTGGTTGCAGGTTGTGTTCCGTGTTGTACCCCTTGGTGCGGAGCCAAAGACGATTCGTGTTCTCCGGCCATTCCAGGGTAAGAACACCCTCGGGATAAGCCCTGACCGTTTCAATAAATTTCTTTCCAGGAATGGCCACCACCAGTTCGCCCGCACCCTCTACGGGCAGCGTGGCATCAAAGGCGAGCTCCATATCCGTGGCCCGCAGCACCATCTCTCCTTGTTTGAGTTGGAGCAGCACATGCTGAAGGATGGGAAGCGTGACTCGACGGTCTAAAGCGTGCTTCAGAATGCCCAAGGCTCGATCCAAACGATCCTTCGAGACTTGGATTTGAATGCTCATGGTCCACCCAAGAATGATGATGATGAGTAAGAAAAGAATCGGCGGAAGCGATTCGGCAAACCCTTAGTCTACCTGGAAAACGACCGCCGTGGCGCCTGTGGAAAGCAGGCGGGGAGTCGGTTCAGAGCGCGGGTGAGTTGACGGAAGAAACACACCCGTCAAAGCTGCGACGAGGTAACACACAATCCAAGGGATAGAAACACGCCAGGGCTGTGGAAAATCCATGTAGGCCTTCTTGAAATCAATGAATGCTGTTAAGCAAAGAGTGGACGGTCTTGTGGAAATCGGGATCTTTTCCCATGCGCTGTTTGACCGAATCGATGGCATTCATCACGGTACTATGATGCATATTGTTGAAGGAACGTCCGATATCGGCGAAGGAGGCCGCGGTAAGCTCCCGCGCGAGGTACATCGCCACCTGCCTTGGAATCAGGGCGGTTTTCTGTCGGGACTTTTTCTTCATTAAATCAGTGAAGGAAAGATTGAAGGTTTCAGCCGTCATTCTGTAAACGCGCTCCATGGGCACGGCCGCCCCCGGCTCTTGGCCGCTATGGCCCTGGAAGGCGCTCATGGCCACATCGAGATTCGGGGTAACCTTCAAGAAATCGCTCTGGAATATGACACGGTTCAGGAGCCCCTCCAGATCGCGAACGCTGCCCTTGGCTTTGTGGGCGATGAAGGCCAGCACGTCTTGTGGCACGTTCGGGAAGTCCTTGAAGAAATCCTCTTCAAGCTTCTTTTTCAGGATGGCGATTCGGGTCTCAAAATCCGGGGGCTGGATATCTGCGGTAAGCCCCCACTTGCAGCGGGTGATCAGGCGCTCGTGCAGGCCTTCTAGCTTTTGCGGCGCGTTATCGGAGGTGATGACGATTTGTTTCCCGTGCTGGAGCAGGTATTCCAAGATGTAAAACACCTCTTCCTGGGTGCGCTCCATGCTTCGAAGGGTTTGAACGTCATCCAAAAGAAGGACGTCGTTCAGCTGATATTTTCTCCGCAGGGGCTCCGTGTTGCGATTCTTGATTGCCGAGGTCACCTCGTGGAAGAACACGTCCACCTTCAGATAGGCAATGGCCAAGTGGGGGTGGCGTGTTTGCAGGGCCTGTCCAATTCCGATCATGAGATGGGTCTTGCCAAGGCCCGCCCCCCCGTAGAGAAAGAGCGGATTCATGTTGAACGAGGCGTTGGACTTGCCATGGTTGTCCACCACCGCCTTTGCCGCCGAAAACGCCAACTGGTTCCCGGGTCCAACCACAAAGCGGTCGAGGGTGTACCGATGGAAAAGGGGCGGAAAGGGCGATGGCGCTTCAGTCGCCGGGTGCACGCCGGGCGGCGCGCTGCTGCCGGGTTTGATCGAGGTCGCCGTCTTCGATCCGACCGTCACGGTGAACATCAACCGGAGGTGGGAAAGCCCGGCCTGGCCCAGGGCATCGTGGAACTCTTCGGCCAACTGTTGCTCGATCCAGATTCGATTCGAGGGACTGGGCACCTGGACCCACAGCACATCGCCCTCAAGGCGCTGGGGGACGCAGGGTTCGACCCACTCTTGATAGCTGGCGGACGAAAGGCGCTCCCGCAGCCCCGAGCAGAGGGCTTCCCACAAGGACACGTGCTGGCTGGACTCCATGACTCACCGATAGGAAAGCGCGCCCAGCCCACCGCGAAGCGATGGGGTGGCCCCTGCAGGCCAAAGAAAACGACAGAGCGGCGTGGATACTGTAGCACCGCCCTAAAGCCAGAGAAAAATTCATTGAGAATCGGCGTGTTTCCCAATAGACTCGAAGGTTCGCCCGCGGCCCTGTCTGGGTCGCGAGCCACGAGGGTGGATTATGAAGCGCACTTTTCAGCCAAACAACCGACGCCGTGCGAAGACCCACGGATTCCTCTCCCGCATGAAGACGAAGAACGGCCGCATGGTGCTGAAGCGCCGCCGAGCGAAGGGCCGCCACGTCCTCGCGCTTTAGTCGCGCCCCCGCAGGCGACATGCGCGACACGCACCTAGCCCACGTAGCCCGGCGCTTCCGCGTCGTCCGCCACTCGGACCACGTGCTGCCTGCCCCGGCGGCCGCGCGGTCATTAACGGCCCAAGCAGTGCCCAAGGCGCCGGGGGCGCCGCAAACACTGGATGTCAGGGCTTGGCGTATCCACGCGCCAGCCACAACGCGCTTCGCTATTCCCTCGCTCCTGGTCCACGCCCCCCGGCGTACCGGGAAAGCGGTGGAGCGCAATCGTTTTAAACGGCGCACGCGCATGGCGCTCTTGAATCTCCTACGGGGAAACCCGGCGCTGGATCTATCAAATTGGGTCATCTGGGTTCGCCCAACCAAAGGCGCCCCCCTTGGTTGCCGCGTGGACTACGTCGCCATCGAAGGCCAGCTCCGGCTGGCCCTTTCACGGTTGGGATAAACTTTCATGAAAAATCGAAACCTTCTGCTTTTTGTGGTGCTGAGCATGGCCCTGTTGTTGGGCTACAGCTATGTGGTGGGGATGCTATATCCAGCCAAACCCGCTGCAACCGCCGTGGCCGGGGTCGCGAGCAGCCCGGCGCCACCCCGGGCCGCACCAGCCGCCAGCAATCCCGGAGCGCCCGTAGCGCTCGTAGCGCCCGTAGCCGCCGCGCTTACGAATGCGACACCGGCAACCCCGAATCCCACAACCCACACGGTGAAGACCACGCTGTTGAAACTGACGTGGCGCGTTGAAGATGGAGCCTTGGTGCAGGCCACCTGGAATGACGGCACCAGGTTTTTCAACGAGGCCGGGAAGAACGAGAAGGGCGAAGAAATTTCCAAAGCTTTTCCGGGCATCGGCGGCGTGCTTAACACGCAGTTTCAACAGGTAACGGAGGAACCCACCCCCAATGGCCTGAAGGTGCACTTTCAGAACGCGGAGGGGGACCATCTTGTCTACGCCGTTCCAAATAAGGGCCACGCGATCGAGGTGGCCTGGACCACCCGCCGCGGCACCCACCTGGACCTCATCCATCGGCCGACTGATACCAAAGAAGCCCAGTCTCTGGGCCGCGTCTTCACGTTGAAAGACAAGGAAATCACCGCCGTGGCCTGGGCCGATGTCCTGGCGGACCCCTTCTTCAGTTTTCTTGGCTTCAAGCGCAAGGAGATGCCCCCGGCGTCGAACCTTCTTGGAATGGACGCGGGCCTCGACAAGGGCGCCACGGCGCAGAGCATCCATTACTTCGCGGCCCTTTGGGATGTGAGCCCCCACGTCACCGAACGCGACGACCGGGGCTACCACTTGGCGCCCGACAAGAACGGCAATCTGACGGCCCGGCTCTATTTGGGACCCAAGGAAACCAGTCAACTGACGGCGTTCGGCCCACCCTTCGCACAAGTCGTGGATTTCGGATTCTTCGGGGCCATCGCCAAGGTGTTCTTCATGGTTCTGTATTGGATCCACCGTTTCGTGCCCAATTGGGGCTGGTCCATCATTCTCTTCACGCTGTTGCTAAGGATGTTGCTCTGGCCCCTGAACACCAAAACCACCATGAACATGCTCCGCATGAAGGACTTCGAACCGCACCAGAAGGCCCTCCAGGCCAGGTACGAGAAGTTCGGCGGCGACATGACGAAGAAGGCCGAGATGCAAAAAGAGCTCATGGCGCTCTACAAAAAGAACAACCACAACCCCATGGGCGGATGTCTACCCGCGATCGTGCAATCGCCGGTGTTCTTTGCGCTGTGGTCCATGCTGAACGCGGTCTATGAGCTGCGCCACGCCCCTTGGCTGGGCTGGATCACGGATCTATCCGCCCCGGACCCCCACTATGTCCTGCCGGTGCTGCTGGGTGTGTCCATGCTGGCCCAGCAAGCGGTGACGCCTGCGGTGGGGGACCCGGCCCAGCGGAAAATGATGCTCTTCCTGCTGCCCCCCATGATGACCTTTTTCTTCATCTCGATGCCCTCGGGGCTTTGTCTTTACTACTTCGTGTTCAATATTGTGGGATTGGCCCAGACGTGGTGGTTAAGGCGCAATTACGTGGGCCAGGAAATAACGGCCTAGGAGCTTTCATGCGTAAATCATCTCTCGCGCTCGAAACCGTTCCCGAAAAGGTGGTCCAGTGGGCCGGGCAGCTGGGGCTCAAGGTGGAAGCGGCTTTTGAGCCATCGGGCGATGAATCCCTTTTTCCAAACCGCATTCTCGTCAAGGGTGAAGACGCGTCGTGGCTGGCGGCCAACAGGGGCGCCGGCATTGATGCGATGCAATTCCTGATTCACGAGGCCCAGGGGGAACGGGAAGACACCAGGCTCGCCTATCTGGACCCCCAGGGGACACGGCTTTTCCGCATGAAGGAGCTCAAAGCCATGGCGGCCTTCGCCGCCGACAAAGCCAAGGAATCGGGTAGCTTCACCCTTTCGGGGCTCACTCCCCGGGAGCGGCGCTGGGTCCATCTGACCATCTCCCAAGTGCCGGGCCTCAGCACCGAGAGCGAGGGCATCGGCCACATCAAGACGCTGAAGGTCTTTCGAAGCGCCTGATGTCCCAACCCATTTGCGCGCCCGCCACACCCCTGTTTCCTTGCGCGGTGGCCGTGGTAAGGGCTTCCGGGAAAAACCTGGCCACGATTCTCGCCCCCCTTGTGACGCTGCCACCCGCGCGCGTTGTGGCCCTTCGCCACCTGGCCTGGGGGGGCTACCGCGAACAGGCATTGGTGATTCTTTTCCCCGGCCCCGCGAGCTACACCGGCGAGGATGTGGTCGAGTTTCAACTGCACGGGAACCCGCTTTTGGTGCGGCGCTTCCTCGACCACCTGGGCAAGCTTGGCATTCGTCTGGCGGAACCCGGGGAATTCACGCGCCGCGCCCTCCTCAACGGCAAGCAAAGCCTTCTCGAAATCGAGGCACTGCGCGACCTCATCGGTGCCACCACAGACCAACAAATCCGTCAGGCCCAGGGTCGCCAAGGCGCACTGCCGGCCTGGATCACCGAAACCAAGGCCCGCATCACACCCTGGATGGCCCGGGCCGAGGCCGCCGTGGATTACGGCGAAGAAGAGGGCATCGTTCTTGATTTGGACCACCTAAAAATTGATTTTGTTGGACTTTTAAAGATGTTCCATGTGGAACAGCACCGGGCTGGGGCCGCCCGCTGGTTGAGGGATGGCATCAAGGTGGCCCTTGTGGGTCGGCCCAATGCGGGGAAAAGCACACTTTTCAACGCCATGGCCGGGGAGGATCGCGCCATCGTCACGGAGATCCCGGGCACCACGCGGGATGTGCTGGAGATCCGCACCGAATGGGCAGGCTTGCCCCTGGCTCTTTTCGATACAGCGGGACTGCGGGACACTACAGAACCCGTAGAGATCTTGGGCGTGGAGCGGGTGCGGGCCGTGCTGGAGCAGGCCGACCTGATCCTGCACCTGGTTCCCGCCACTGATGCTGGGCCAGATGCAGGCATTCTGGAACGGTTGGCACCCTTCGAGGGAAAGGTGCTCCAAGTGCGCACCATGGGCGATCTGACGCCGCAGAAACCGGATGGGCCCGTTATTTCGGCCATCAATGGAGACCTGGGCGCCCTGCAAGAAGCCCTGAAAGCCCGCTTCCTGGGTGATCTCAGCCCCGACGCCTGCCTAGGCGCCCTGGCCACCGGGCGCCAGCGGGAGCTTTTGGCTGAACTTGTCTCACAACTGGAACTCCTCTTTCGGTTGGAGCCCGGCTGCCCACCCGAATTGGTCGCCTCCGCCCTGCAGGGAATGTGGGGGCTTCTGGCCGCGCTCACAGGAGAAGACCGGGCGGAATCAGCCCTGGATCAGGTATTCAGCGGGTTCTGTCTGGGGAAGTGAAACCCACGCGAAGCCGCTGCCGCCCGCTTCAGGTGCATAATTTTATTTCGGAGTGATCCATGAAGTCCGGTTTTGAAGTGGTCATTGGTTTGGAGATTCATGTCCAGCTATTGACCAAATCCAAGATGTTTTGCGCCTGCCGCAATGAATATGGCGGGGCGCCGAACGCGCACACCTGCCCGGTCTGCCTGGGTCTGCCGGGAGCGCTGCCGGTTCTCAACAAAGAAGCCGTGCGCATGGCTCTGGCCCTGGGCTTGGCCCTTGAGGCACGCATCCAGCCCGAGTCCGTTTTCTATCGCAAACAGTATTTCTACCCCGATCTTCCCAAGGGCTACCAGATCACCCAAGGGCCCGTGGCCTTGGTCGAGGAAGGCCACGTCACCATTTCGGGTGATCCCGAAGTGCGGGGAAACGCGGCCCCCGTGCGAATCCGAATCGAGCGTGCGCATCTCGAAGAAGACGCGGGCAAGAGCAGTCACGAACTGTCGGATAAAGCCACGTACGTGGACCTGAATCGAGCGGGCGTGCCCCTGCTGGAGATCGTTGGCGGGCCGGATCTGCGATCCGCAAACGAGGCCTACGACTACCTGAAGGCACTGCACCGGCTTGTCGTGTTCCTGGGCATTTGTGATGGGAACATGGAAGAAGGCTCCTTTCGCTGTGATGCGAACGTGAGTGTGCGCCGCGTGGGCGACGGGGCTTTCGGGACCCGCGTGGAAGTAAAAAATCTCAACTCCTTCCGCAATGTGAAACAGGCCATCGAGCACGAAGCCTCCCGCCATATCGCCATGCTTGAAAAAGGCCAGACCTTCACCCAGGAAACGCGGGGCTGGGATGCCGATAAAGGCGAAACGAAACCCCAGCGGTCCAAAGAAGCAGCCATGGACTATCGCTTTTTCCCGGAACCCGATCTTCCGGCGCTGACCATCACCGAGGATGAAATCGAAGCGGTGAAAAGAACACAGCCAGAGCTGCCAGAGGCGCGCCGGGGCCGCTTTGTACGGGATTACGGCCTTACGGATTACGAGGCCGGGATGCTGCTCCAGAACCGCGCCTTTGCCGACTATTTTGAAGCCGTGGCTAAAGCATCGAAAGGCAAGCAAGCCGCGAACTGGATGCTGGGAGAAGTGAGCCGCACGCTCAACGACACGGGCAGGGAAATCGAGACATTGGGCCTGAGTTCGGCGCATCTGGCGGAGCTCATTCAGCTCGTGGAGGCCAAGACCATCAACCTGAACACGGCCAAGGAGGCCGTTTTCCCGGCGTTATTGAGGGGCGAAGGAACACCGCGACAGATCGTCGAAAAACACGGGTTGGTTCAGGTTTCAGATCGCGAGGCCATCGAGACACTGGTACAGGAAGCGATCAGGGCCCATCCTGAACAACTGGCACAATTGAAGGCCGGGAACGAAAAGTTGAAAGGCTTTTTTGTGGGTCAAGTCATGAAGGCCGGCAAAGGCAAAGTCAACCCGCAGTTGGTGAATGAAATTCTGGAGGCCGCCTTTGCCGAATGAGCTGAATAACCCCGAGACCAATCCCGAAACGGGCCCCCCAAAAGCGCATGAAACAGAACCGGAGGAACCAGAGATCCTGGAAGTCCACCCGCAGGACAGCTTTCATCGGATCATCTTCGGTCAAGTTGAAGAGCCGCTTTTCCCGGCCCCAAACGTGCCCAGCGACATGCCGGAGGATGATCTCACCCGCGCCGCGCTCAACGACCCCGCAGCCCACACACCCGATATCCACGATGCCTCCCCCACGCTTTGGCGACTCGTGGTGCTGATCACCGTGGTCGTAGTGGCCTTGGCCATCGTGTTCTGGAAGCACTAAGCCACCTATTCTGGAGAACCGAGGCAAACCATGTCCGAAAACACCTGGGGACCCACCACCACCGCCATTCACGCGGGAAAGCAACACAACCCGACACGGGCTGTGACCACGCCAATCTTTCAGACCTCGGTTTTCCGGTTGATGGACAACGCCGAGGGCGCTGAATTCTCCGCCAGCATCGAGCCGCCGACTTTTTATACGCGCTGGGGCAACCCCAACTTCAGCGAGGTGGAAGCCGTCATCGCTTCACTGGAGGGTACCGAGCGCGCCTTGGTAACCAGCTCTGGCATGAGCGCCATCTCGACGTTGCTTGAGGCCCTGCTCAAAGACGGCGACCACATCATTGCCCCGGCCGCCATCTACCTTGGCACCGAGCAACTCATGAAGCGCTGGGAGGCCCGGCGGGGACTCCAGATCACCTGGATCGAGAACACGCTGGATCTCGCGGAGTGGGAAGCGGCCATCCGCCCGGAAACGGCGATGATCTGGGTCGAGACACCGTCCAACCCAACCCTTGCCATCACAGATCTGGCGGGCATCGCGGCTCTGGGACAAAAGCACGGCATCCGTACCGTGGCGGACAACACGTTCGCGAGCCCGATCCTCACCAAGCCCTGCGCGTTGGGCCTCGATCTCAGCGTGAGTAGCGCGACTAAATACCTTGGGGGGCACTCGGATCTCACCGCCGGGGTCATCGCGGGTAAAGATGCGGATATCGTGGCCTGCTGGCAGGTGTCCAAGCTGCAAGGCCCGACCCTGGACCCCGTGGCGGCCTGGCTGCTGCATCGCGGGATCAAAACCCTTCCCCTCCGTATGCGGCGAGCCGCGGACAACGCCCAAAGCCTGGCCCAATGGCTCCTTTGGCAAAATGCCGTGGTACGGGTGGATTATCCGGGACTGGCCAGCCACCCCGGCCACCTGGTGGCCAAACAACAGATGGAAGGCGGCTTCGGCGCCATGCTGGGTTTCGAGTTGCGGGGCGGAATGGAAGCGGGGAAGCGTTTCTGTGAATCTCTGGAAGTCATCACCCGGGGCGTGTCTTTGGGTGGCGTGGAGAGCCTGATTCAGCACCCGGCTTCCATGAGCCACCTACGCACAGCCCCCGAAGTGAAGGCGCGCCTGGGCATCACCGATGGCCTGCTCCGCTTTTCGGTTGGTATCGAGGACCAGGCGGATCTCCTTGCGGATCTGGAACGGGGATTCCAGGCCACCGGATTGAAGTGATGCGCCTGTTCATCAATGGACAGGAAAGGCAGGCCCCCTCTCTATCCAGCGTTGCCGAACTGGCCGTTTGGCTTCAGCTACCAGCTTTCGGTACTGCCGTGGAGCTGAATGGCGAAGTGATCCGAAGGGCCGAGCACCCAGCCACCGCCTTGAAAGACGGTGACCGGCTTGAGGTCGTGCGGCTGGTGGGTGGGGGCTGATCACCCACCCGACGCACCGGACTCACCTCAGTTCACCGAGATGGTGTAGTTGCGGCTTCCCACTATGGGGGCCTGAGTTTGGCGGTCGCGAAGCCTCACC
>JANOLT010000007.1:0-3946 GCA_031419915.1 Holophagaceae bacterium | reverse complement strand
AACCCGCGCCACGCAATTCCGCACACCAAGGAGCGGATTCACGATGGTGCCGTCGAGATCAAAGCAGATCAGAGCCATGGGGGGGTCAGGCCTGGGTCCTGGGTCCTGAGTCCTGAGGGGAGGGCGTGCGGAGATCTCGAATGAGTGCGCCGAGTGTGCGGTCCACGAAAATCATTCCCGTGTCGTGGTCAAATTCGTACTTCACACGCGAGCCCGTGGGAATCTCCACGATGGCGTTGATGACATCTGGCGCGAGCTTGCCCGGGCCTAAGCTGGGATGGGACATGGGCGCTCCTCAAGAACCAAGGGGCCATTTTCGCACGGGGCCGGGATAAGCCGAAGCCTGAAGCCAATGGAATCAAGCAATCGCAAAATCCGGGTTCATCTCTGTGGGGGCTGGCCCTTCGGGGCGATCACGCTTGGAGCATAGGCCTCTCCCACCCAGTAGACCAACTCCAAGGGATCCTGCACGGGCCAGAGCGCGATGATCGCGCGAGCGCCCGGATGCAGGTGGCCGAGATCGCCGTGACCGAGACTCCGCGCAGCGTGAAGCGTCATGGCCGTAAGGGCTTCCTCAAAGGTGAGGCGCAGTTGCAGGCAGCCTAGACGCAGCACCAGCAAGGGATCCAGGCAGGGACTTGATCCCGGATTGAAATCCGAGGCCAGGGCCACATGGCAACCAGCCTCGATCATTTTTCGCGCCGGGGCCCAGTCACGCATACCCAGGCAAAGCGTGGTTGTGGGCAGCAGGATGGGCGTGACGTTCGCTTTCGCCATGGCCTTCAGGCCTTTCTCTGAACAGAACATCAGGTGATCCGCCGACGCAGCTCCCAGTTCCGCCGCCAGTTCGGCGCCGCCGGTCCAACTCAGCTCATCCGCATGGATGCGGGCTTGAAGTCCGAGCTTTTTTCCGGCTTCGAAAATCCGGCGCCCCTGTTCGATGGTGAATACGCCAGTCTCGATGAAGACATCGCAATAGCGGGCTACACCTGGGTGTCGCTGCACAAGTTCTGGCAGCCAAACATCGGCCACGACACGAGAATAGCCCTCCGCGTTTCCCGCGAATTCTGCCGGAATATCGTGGGCCGGGAGCAGTGTCACGTCCAGGCTCCAGCCCAGCCGCCTCAATTCCTCGTAGGCCTGCAACAGCCGCGATTCCGCCTCCAGCTCCAGACCATAGCCGGTCTTGGCCTCGATGTGGATGACACCGCGGGATCGAAGCGTTCGCAGGCGCTCCTCGCCCAGATCCACCAGCTCCTGCACCGAAGCCGCCCGAGTGGCCCGCACGGTTTCACGGATGCCACCACCCTCTGCGGCTATCTGGGCATAGGGAACGCCATGCAAGCGCCGATTGAATTCGCCGCTCCGGTCCCCGGCAAAGAGCAGGTGGGTGTGGGGATCCACGAAGCCCGGCAGCGCCCAGGCGCCCCCGCCATCCGTGGTAGGGGAATCTGACCACTCCGCAGGCAAATCCGTACGCCTTCCCATCCAGGCAACCCGCCCTTCGGACATGGCGATTGCCGGATCGTCAATGCGATCCACCTTCCAGGGCGAATTTGGATCTGGGGTCAGCAGCCCCTTGAGGTTCGTCAGTACAGTCGCGCCGTTCATCCCAGCAGTCTCTCATTCCCTCTGCGAACCTCTGTGTGTGTTTTTTATCCCGCTCAGCCCCGCGCCGCGACTTCGCGCCGGATGAACTCCACCACGTCGTCGGTGTTGGTGCCGGGCTGGAAGATCTCGCAGACGCCTTGGGCCTTCAGGGCAGGGATGTCCTCGTCGGGGATGATGCCGCCAGCGAAAATCAGCACGTCGTCAGCGCCCTGCGCTTTCAAAAGACGGATGATTTCAGGGAACAGCTGGTTGTGGGCACCGCTCAGGATGCTGAGGCCCAGCAAGGCGGCGTCCTCCTGCACCACGGCGGCCGCGATTTGCGCCGGGGTCTGCCGCAGACCGGTGTAGATGACCTCCATGCCAGCATCACGCAGCGCGCGAGCGATGACCTTGGCGCCCCGGTCGTGGCCGTCCAGGCCCGGCTTGGCGATGACTACGCGGATGGGTGCGCGGGTGGGGACTTGGGACACGGTGACTCCAGGACTGCCAACCTTGAGTTTGCCCCAGGCCCCACATGTGACGCCAATCAAGAAATCCAACGTTGATGGCCTTGTGTGGTTTCGGCAGTCATCAAACGCCCTTAAGATCTAGTGACGAGGGCAATTCTCACCACCAGTACGGATCCCTTGATCGAAGCCTTCGATCCCCCTCGACACTTTTCATCAGGAGAAACCATGAGTCAGTACGTCGATGAAGTCCTTGAGGGCCTGAAAAAGCGCGCTCCTTGGGAGACTCTTTTCATCCAGGCGGCCACCGAAATTCTCCACTCCCTGGCCCCGGTGTTGGACAAGGAGCCCAAGTACAAGAAGCACGCGATCCTGGAGCGCATCGTCGAACCGGAGCGCACCATCTGCTTCCGTGTGCCATGGGTGGATGACAAGGGCCAGATCCACATCAACAACGGCTGGCGTGTGCAGTTCAATAGCGCCATCGGCCCCTACAAGGGCGGCATCCGCTTCCATCCCAATGTCACCATGGACACCCTGAAATTCCTGGGCTTCGAGCAGACTTTCAAAAATAGCCTCACTGGGCTGCCCATGGGCGGTGGCAAAGGCGGCTCCAACTTTGACCCGAACGGCAAATCCGATGCCGAGGTCATGCGTTTCTGCCAGTCCTTCATGATGGAGCTATGGCGCCATATCGGCCCTGATACGGATGTCCCCGCAGGCGACATCGGCGTGGGCGGGCGCGAAGTGGGCTACTTGTTCGGCATGTACAAGAAGCTGCGTAACGAGTTCACTGGCGTGCTGACCGGCAAGGGCCAGTACTGGGGCGGCAGCCTTATCCGTCCCGAAGCCACCGGTTTCGGGATTATGTATTTCGCCGAAGAAGTCATGAAGACCAAGGGCGAAAGCATGAAGGGCAAAAAAGTTGCCATCTCCGGCTTCGGCAACGTGGCCTGGGGGGCGGTCCGCAAGGCCAATGATCTGGGTGCCAAGGTGGTCACCATCTCCGGTCCCGATGGCTACATCTACGATGCGGATGGCAACTCCGGCGAGAAGATTGAATACATGGAGGAGATGCTCCGCACTGACCGCATGAGCGTCGCCCCCTTCGCCGCCAAGTTCAAATCCGCAGTGTTCATTGAAGGCAAGCGTCCCTGGGAGCAGGTCGTTGATGTGGCCCTGCCTTGCGCCATCCAGAACGAACTCAACCTGGAGGAGGCCAAGCTGTTGATGGCGAACGGTTGCCAAGCCGTGGTAGAAGGCTCCAACATGTCCAGCACCTTGGAAGCAGTGGAATTCTTCCAGGCCAACGGCCATAAGATCCTCTTCTCCCCCGGCAAGGCCTCCAATGCCGGCGGCGTGGCGACTTCGGGCCTTGAAATGAGCCAGAATTCCATGCGCCTGGGCTGGACCCGTGAGGAAGTGGACGCGCGCTTGCACCAGATCATGATCAACATCCACACATCCTGCGTGGAAGCGGCCGAACGCTTCGGCACGCCTGGCAACTACGTGAACGGTGCCAACATCGCCGGCTTCATCAAGGTGGCTGACTCCATGATTGATCAAGGTCTGGTCTGAGCCATCGTCGGCAAAATTGAAAGGGAGGATCCGCAACGGTCCTCCCTTTTTTGTATTTTCCGCACGGAGTTCGGCTCTTGGCCCCTTCCTTCTCCCAGGCCGCCGCATCGTACACTTCCATTTCACCCTTACGGGCGACGTGGTGTGGTGTGTCAATGCTCCTGACGAGGTTTCCTGATGATCAACCGTGAATTCAACGAGATCTTCCGGAAATACAAATCGGATAAAGAGATCTTTCACGACCTGATGCCCCTGAGGGCACGCGAGATCCTGCTGGTGGCTCCGGCCTTCGACGCCTTCACCTTGGAGCA
>JANOLT010000006.1:0-1802 GCA_031419915.1 Holophagaceae bacterium | reverse complement strand
CTTGCCGGCTCCCGGTGGCCCGATCAACAGCAGGTTGTGGCCCGACATGCCGAAGAAGCTGCCCTGCAAGGCTGGGATCTTCAGATCCGTTTCGCCGGCGAAGGCCGGGGGGGCGATTAGAAGGGCGAAGAGCAAGGCCATTGCCCCATTAAAGATTCTGGTTGAGACCAGAAGGTCGTACAGACGCCTCATCGTCGCCGTGTAAGTGCCCAGCTTGTTCATTGAACCCCCCAACACTTCATTTATTTAGTCGTTCCGATCCATGCGGGCATGGAAGCCGGAACTCCGGAAATAGAACAGAGCCGCACGAAATCGCAGACTTTCTGTGATCGGCATGGTGTAAGGCTTAACTTTAACCAACCCAGGGGAAGTGCCGCAAGGGTCCAGGCAGTCGGGAGAGAGAATGCTTTTGGTCACAAAGCCACTCCTGGGTACCCGCAAACCATGCATTGTCTAGGGAATTGGCGCTCTTTGCCAGAGCCTGGGTTCGGGTTTAAGACTTTCTGAAGACATCCTGCCGTGGTACTCCTAGATCGTTTGGAATGGCCGGGCCATTCATCTTTCGGGAGATGCCATGAATCACTGTGGGCGGCGCAAGGTAACGGTAGTGGGTGCGGGTTTCGTGGGCGCCACGGCGGCCCAGCGCATCATCGAAAAGGGTTTGGCGGATGTGGTGATGGTGGACATCGCCGAGGGCATTCCCCAGGGCAAGGCGCTTGACATGATGGAGTCCGGCCCCGTCGAAGGCTTCGATATGACCATCGTCGGCACCAATGGCTACGAGGCCACCGCAGGCTCAGATGTTGTTGTAGTCACAGCTGGCATTCCCCGCAAGCCCGGAATGAGCCGCGATGATCTGTTGAAAACCAATGCGGGCATCGTCAAGGGAGTCTGCGAGCAGGTCGCCAAGTACAGCCCTGAGGCGATCATGATCATCGTCTCCAATCCGCTGGACGCCATGTGTCACGTAGCGCTCAAAGCCTCTGGATTCCCCAGCCACCGCGTCATTGGAATGGCTGGCGTGCTGGATGGCGCCCGCATGCGCCACTTCATCGCCGATGCCGCCAAGGTTTCGGTGAAGAATGTCCAGGCCTTCGTGCTGGGCGGCCACGGCGATACGATGGTGCCACTCATGCGTTACGCCACCATCAGCGGCATCCCCGTGGACCGCTTCCTGGACAAGGCCACTATTGACGCCATCGCAACCCGCACTCGCAATGGCGGAATCGAGATCGTGAACTACCTGAAGACCGGCAGCGCCTACTACGCGCCTTCTTCCAGCGCCGTGGAGATGGTGGATGCCATCCTCAATGACCGCAAGGAACTGCTGCCCTGCGCGGTGTACCTGAATGGCCAGTACGGTGCCAAGGATCTCTTCCTGGGCGTTCTGGCCAAGCTGGGCAAGGAGGGCGTGGAGCAGATCATCGAGCTCGAATTGCTACCCGAAGAACAGGCGAATCTTGACAAGAGCATCGCCGCGGTCAAGGAACTTGTGACCCTGCTTTAGCTTGGTTTTTTTGTTCATTGGGCATTCGGATTTGCGGGGAGGCTAGATGCAAACGGGAGCGGGATTTTTCGGCTCGTCAATAGGGAAGAAGATCGTGATGGCCATCACCGGCATCATGCTCGTCGGCTTTGTGGTGGTCCACATGATCGGCAACCTCCAACTCTACCTTCCCGCCCACGAAGGCGTTTACCCGCTGGACACCTACGGCACCTTCCTGCGCACGCTTCTGCACGGGAGCGGCATCTGGATCGCGCGCGCATCCCTGCTCACGGCGGCGGGCCTGCATATCTGGGCC
>JANOLT010000005.1:0-4394 GCA_031419915.1 Holophagaceae bacterium | reverse complement strand
GATGAGCTGGGCATGACCAACACGTCTTGGGCTCAAGGGGGCATCATTGGCCTGCCGGGGGAGAATGAACACGATTCGCCCTCGCTGCTCGCCTCCGACATTGAAGCCGCCGGCGCCGGGCTCTGCCGCCATGAAGCAGTCCAGTTGCTGGCGGAAGAAGGTCCCCGGCTGTGCCGGGAATTCCTTTGGAACCGCCTGGGCGTGCCCTTCGACCAGAATCCAGAGGGCGATCCGGATCCCACGAAGGAAGCCGCCCACAGCGCCAAGCGTATCTACCACGCCAAGGACGCCACGGGCCTGGCCATCCAGCAAACCCTGAACCAGGCTGTGAGCCAGCATCCACGCATCCGCGTGCTGGAAAAACGCATGTTGGTGGACCTGCTGACGCTGCCCCATCACGCCGCAGATCCGCTCCAGGTCTACGATCCGCTGCACGTCTGGGGAGCATACCTCTTCGACGAAGCAGATGGAGTGGTGACCGCTGCGGCGGCCAAGCGCACGGTGCTGGCCACTGGCGGTCTCGGCTACCTGTACCAGCACACCACCAATCCGTCCTCCGCCACCGGAGACGGCCTTGCCGCGGCCTACCGGGCCACCGCGCGCATCGTGAATTGCGAATACATCCAGTTCCACCCCACGGCGCTGTACGTGCCGGGCAAGCCGCGCATGCTGTTGACCGAGGCCCTGCGGGGCGAAGGGGCCCACCTGGTGAACCGTAAGGGCGACCGGTTCATGCAGAAATATGCACCGGAACAGATGGAACTGGCCCCCCGCGACGTGGTGAGCCGCGCCATATTCCAGGAACTGGCCACCAGCGGCGAGGCCTCGGTGTACCTGGACTTGCGGCCCCTGAAAGCCAAGCTGGACATCGAGGAACACTTTCCTACCGTCTATGCGGCCTGCGTGGCGGAGGGCCTGGATCCCCTGCGCCAGTCCATTCCCGTGGTGCCTGCGGCGCACTATTTCTGCGGCGGCGTGCTGGTCGATCTGGACGGCCGCACGAGCCTGCCGGGCCTCTATGCCGCGGGGGAAGTGGCCTGCACGGGGCTGCACGGCGCCAACCGTCTGGCCTCCACATCCCTGCTGGAAGGCCTGCTCTGGGGCCACCGCGCCGCTGAAGCCATCGTGGCTGAATTGCCGCAGACCGAAGCCCCAGAGTCCCATGAATTCGCGGCCTGGCAGCCACCCTTGGAATCCGTGGAACCCGATCCCCTGCTCGTGGACCAGGACTGGAGCCTCATCCGCACCACGCTCTGGAATTATGCCGGCATCATCCGTAGCGGCGCGCGCCTGGAGCGCGGACGCGCGGACATGGGCTATCTCTACCACCGCATCGAACGCTTCTACCGCGAAGCCCCGCTCTCCCGCAGCCTCCTGGAACTGCGCAGCGCCATCATCTGCGCACGGCTCATCCTGAAAGCCGCGCTGCTCAACCGCGAGAGCCGCGGCTGTCATTACAGGGTGGACTGATCCTTCCGTGCTTTAGTAAGAATGCATACATCCTCCTTGCCGAGCTTTTCATGCGCCGCATTTTTCTTGCTGTTCTTCTGTTGGCTGTCCCTGTCATAGCCCAGGAGCCGCTGCGCTTGGACATCCAGCCTCCGGATTACCGCTTCCACTTCCTGCCACGCTTCAAGGCGCCGGGGCAGCGGAGTCTGGCGCTTGCGCTGGGCGGTGGCGGCGCCAAGGGCATCGCCCATGTTGGCGTGCTGCAGCGGCTGGAAGAAGAAGGCCTGCAGCCGGACACCATCGCTGGCACCAGCATTGGTGCGTACATGGGCAGCATGTATGCGGTGGGCTATTCAGGGTTTTCCATTCAGGCGCTGTTGGAGCACGTGGATCTGGGCGGCATTCTTTTGGACCGCCAACGCCGTGATCTGGGTGAAACCCTTTGGGAGCAGGAAACCCGCACCGCCACGATTTTCAGTGTCGAAGTGGACCGGCGTGATGGCATTTCTTTTGAACCTGGAGCGTCGTCAGGCTTGGCGCTTAAACGTACGCTCCAATGGCTCCTGAGCCGGGGCCTCTATTACGGTGGAACCGACTTCGACCACCTTCGAGTGCCCTTCCGCGCGGTCTCCACGGACTTGCAAAAGGGCGAGGCCGACGCACCGGGAACGGGCAGCCTGGTTGATGTTGTTCGCGCGTCCATGAGCATTCCCGGCATGTTCCGGCCGGTGATGCTGAACGGTCACCAGCACGTGGATGGTGTGTTGGTGGAGAACCTGCCGGTCTTCGAAGCTAAGAAGATGAACCCTCACGGCCTGGTGATGGGCGTGGAAGTGGGCGGGCAGATGGACATGGTGCGTTCAAGCTCCGTGTTCACCTTGATGCTGCGGATTTTGGATGTGAGCATCGAAGAGCGCACCCGGATCAGCCGGAAAGCCGCGGATGTGCTGCTGCGCCCAGACACCAGCAAGGCGCAATATCTGGAGTTCACCAAGCAGACACCCGCGCTGGTGGCCCTTGGCCGGGATACCTTCAATCAGCACCAGGAAGACCTGGAGCGGGGCATTTATGGCGCCGATGGCGAACGTCCCATGCCTTTATCCCCCCTGCGAATCGAAGCCCCCGAGCCATTGCAGGGACCCCTTCAGGCTCTCATCAAGGAAGTGATTCCAGAGCCGGGCAAGCCTGTTCTGAAACGTCATTACTTGCGCTTGTTGCGCCGTATTCATGCGGCCGGTCTAGCGATGGATTCAGAGATCTCCTTCCCGGTGGATTCATCCCCAGTCCTACGTGTTGTCCCTCATCCGGTAGTGCGTAATCTGGAGTTGGATGGGCCGGAGGAGTGGAAGGCCCAGTTGGCTTTTCTGCTGGAGGATGGCCAGGTCAAGACGGGCCTTCCCTTCAATCCCACCACTCTTGGCCGTGTCATGGATCGCTTCCTCCTGGAAGCCACACTGCGCTACCGGCCCACGCTTTCCTTTCAAGACAGCGCTTTTGATCCAGCCACGGGGCGTTTGAAAGTGGTGCTGCGCGAACCCAAAATTTCCGCCGTGCGAGTGGTCGCGGGCATCCTTTCCAAGGGTGATACCACTTACCTGGAGCGGCTGCTGGCACCACTTGCGGGTGAACCGTTGGACGCCCAGCGCATTTTCGAGCGGGTCGCCCTCGGAGAAGTCCGCCTCAATCTTGAGGAGTTGGTGTTGGGCGAGGTCGCAGACCCGAAGGGTCCTGTGCTTCTGATGACACCGGTGCCCCACAACCACGTCACGCTGGATGCCTCGTTGGCCTTCGAAAGCACTTGGGGATTTCACGCGGGACTGTCCGCCCAAACGCGGAATATTTTTCGAACTGGCGTCAGCCTTGGTTTTCAAGCCAGTACCAATCGTCTGCAGGACACCATTGATCTCGATTTTTCAAAAGGATTTCACGCCGCGCCCCAGGCGGGGCTGCGCTTTTTCGCCCGACATTTCGAGCAGCATTTTTTGAAAGAATCTTTGGTAACGCCAGCGGTCCTTGTACCCGTTTCGGGCCTTCTCACAGATCGCTCGATCCGGGAGCGGGGGCTTGGGTTCGGCTTCTATCAGCGTTTCGGGGAGCGCGATCAGGGTCTCTGGAGCCTGGATCTGATCCGCCGTTGGAACGTCCTGCTTCCTGACTTTCCGGGCTCGCCCCTTCCGGTCTACGACACAGCCCAGTTCTCGGGGGAATGGGACAGTTTTGATCGCTATACCTTCCCGACCGAGGGATCACTGGTGCGGTTGATGGGCGCCAAAGGTCAACGCAAGGACTCCGATCTCATTCCAGGGCAGGATCGCCTTCACTACGCCTACCTTCGCGGGCGAAAACTCTGGCGGTTGAAAGATTGGGTAAGCCTTGATCTGGATGGAGAAACGGGCCTGGGATGGAATCTCCCCATTTCCCGCTGGTACAGCCTGGGCGGGCCTTCCTTCATTCTTGGAACACCAAGCGCGGGATATCTCACGCCGAACTTCGTGATGGCGCGGGTGGGCGCACCACTGCGAGTGGCGAGCGTATTTGGTCTGAGCGCCCAACTGGAGCCCCGCCTGGATTACGGATACCTGGGCTCAACGAGCCCTGGGGGATTGAGAGAAGGCACGCGGGTGCGGGGCATAGGACTCATCTTCCGCACCGAAGTGGGCCGGTTCTTCGTGGAACTGGCGGTGGGCCGCGCAACTTTTGCTTCCGAGGGCCAGGGCTTTCGAAGCCAGGGCACCCGGCTCAATCTTTTAGTCGGCATGAGGCCCTGGGATCTGTGGCGCAGGCGTTAGGGGCCGTTATGGTGTGGCCAGCGCTTTTCTGGCCAGACCGTTACGGCCCCTTATGTCGGCCGTAGGCCGACGCGCTGGGTGGTGCTCCGCAGCCGGTCGAAGGGCCAGCGCTTTTCTGGCCGGTCGGTTGCGGGGCGTGGGGGGAGCGGGGGGGGG
>JANOLT010000004.1:0-5957 GCA_031419915.1 Holophagaceae bacterium | reverse complement strand
CCGTTCGGCCTTCGGCCAGGATGCGGTCAATGACGGAGCGGTTTTCCGAAACGGATGCGAGAGCAGTAAGGTCGAGCGAAACAGCCTCTCCCGCCGCGATGCGGGCCAGTCCTTCGGCATTCAGATTCAGGCCACTCAGTTCAAGCATTTTTCAACCCACGATGCGCCTTGCGAAGGGTCAACGCCAGTAGCAGAGCCAAGCCCACCGTGGCCGTGGCGATGTAGTAGGGCGATGCATACCCCCATTTCGCGAAAGCAAAGGTGCCCACGGCGGGGCCGATGATCCGGCCCAGGCCCTGCATGGCTCCCATGGCGCCAAAGAGACTGCCCTGTTCTTCAGCGGGTGTGATCTGTGACGCCAGTGCGCTGGTGGCGGTGCTGTTCATGCCTGATCCCCAGGACAAGGGAATCATCAGGAGCAGGAAAGGCCATTTCCAGGGTGAGGAGGGAAGGAATGGCAATGCGCAGGCCATCAAGGCGAGACCTGAAAGGACCGCCACGCGTTCAGGAATCCACTTGCTCACCACACGCACCAGGCCACCCTGATAAAGCACGATCAGGATGCCGATGAAGGCGAACAGATAGCCCACTTCCTGCTGGCCGAATCCGAAGCGTGCATGGGCCAGCAAACTGAAAGTGCCTTCCATCATCGCAAATCCAGACATGGCGAGCAGCGCGATGAACAGCAACTGCGCCATGCCAGGCCTTTTCAGCGCAACCAACAGAGCGTGTCCGCGGCTTTCCCGGGCCTTGGCCTTGGCACGCAATTCAGGTGTGAGCGTTTCGGGTAGCCAAGCCAGCACGAAAGTCGCGGCCAGGAATGACAGACCCGCGGCCACGAAGAAAGGCAGGTGCCATCCGTGCTGAACGAGCATTGATTCACCCAGAGCAGAGCCCGCCAGAATTCCCGCCAAGGCGGGGCCGATCACGAAGCCCAAGCCAAAGGCCGCACCAATCATGCCCAGCAGTTTGGAACGCTCTTCAGGCTTGGATCCATCGGTCATGGCAGCCTGGGCCACGGCGATGTTGCCACCGGTTATTCCATCCAGAACCCGTGCGGCCAGCACCCATTCAAAGCGCATGGTGAGGGCCATCATCAAGTAGCCGACCGCCGATCCCATCAATGAAATCCAGAGCACCGGTTTTCGCCCAATATTGTCGGAGATGCGCCCCAGTATTGGCGTGGCGATGAATTGCATGACAGAAAAACTGATGAAGACTATGCCCGCCCAAAATGCGCCAACATCTTGCAGATGCATCCAACCTGTGGTGGCTTGCATCCATGGCGCTTCCCCTTGGGTCGCGATGGATTCGGCGTAAAGAGGCAGGATGGGAATCACGATTCCGAATCCGAGCAGGTCTATGAAGACCGTCAGAAAAAGAGCCATGCGGGCTTTGCGATCATTCATGCTTGTGCTCCAACCCGTAAGAATACCGGGCTGATCAGGTAATCAGCCCCAGGAATTCTCATACCTCGCCCCTCACACCTCGTCCCTGATCACGCCCATCGGAATCGCTTCACGGCCAGGCCAAAGCAGAGCACCGTCCAGATGAAAACAATCCCTAATCCGAAAATGTGACTGGTGAGCGCCGCGCCATCGTTGTAGACCGCGCGAAGGGCTTTCAGAAAGGGCGAGAGGGGCAGGGCGATGACGGCCTGCTGAAGCCATTTCGGCGCCGCGTCCAGTGTGAAGTAGACGCCGCTCAGGAACATCATTGGGAAGAACAGCAGGTTCGAAATCGCCGCGTAGGTTTCGCTGGTATCGGCGAAACTGGAAAGCGCGAAACCCATGGCCATGAAACAGGCCGTACCCAGCACCATCACGACACTCAGCAGCAAGTAGGATCCCTGGTTCTCAATGCCGAACACCAGGCGCCCGACGATGAACAGAAAGATGGTCTGAATCAACGTGACGGTTAGGCGATGCATGACCTGGCCCATGAGGAAAACCCACTTGGGCAGTGGCGTCACGGCGAGTCGGCGGAACTTGCCCTTTTCGCGATAGCTCACATTCACCATGCCCACCGCGAAAAGCCCCATGCTCATCAGGTTCATGCCCAGCAAACCCGGCAGCAGGAAGGCCGCATAATTGGTGGCTTTGGCGTGGCCGGGGCTCTCCGTGCTCACGGGGATGAGCTTGGGCATGGGTTGCCCTTGGAGTTGCGACTGAGAAATAAGAAACGCCTGCTGCACAACTTGCGCTGTCATCTGGCCCTGAGCCACAAGATAACTGTTCACTCTCATGCGAAAGTCGTCGCTGGTGGATTCAAGCTGCACCGCCGTTTCACCCTTCGACCATCTGGTTTCGGCCTCATTTGGTGAAAGCGTGATGAGCTTCATGGGAAATTGCTCAAGCGTCTTCAGCAGAGCTTCATCCTTCGGTGCCATTTGGGCGGGCTGAACCCAGACAACACTGAGCTTGGGCGCGTCGCCGCCACGGAATATCACCCCGAATCCAAGGAGCATCAGAACGGGAAAGGCGAAAGTCCAGAACATCGCCGCCCGGTCGCGGCCGTAGAGCTTCCATTCCATCAAAAACTGGCGCCATAGCAACATATTCACCACCAAGAAAAAAATGGACCACAAAGTGTCTTTGTGGTTTCAGTCCCGTAAACTGTGGCCGGTTTTATGAAGAAAAACATCTTCAAGTGTGGCCCTTCGAACATGCACCTGTTGATAGGGAATCTTCTCTTTTTCAGCGGCTTCCAGGAGTTTCGGCAGTAGGGATTTTGGGTCCGGGGTTGGTATTTCCCAAAGATCGCCACGCACTTCGATTTCTGTGCCTAGCAAGGCTGCGAAGCTTTCTTTTGCAGGAGCCCGGCCCTCGAAACTCAGCTCCACTACGCTTGGGATAGCCAACTGTGAGATGAGTTCCGCAGGCGTTCCAGAGGTGAGCACTTTGCCGTGATCCATGATCGCCAGGCGGTCGCAAAGGGCCTCTGCTTCGTCCATGTAGTGCGTGGTCAGGATCACGGTCCTTCCTTCGGATTTGATTTGCCGGACCACCTCCCAAAGGCTTTGCCGGGCCTGGGGATCAAGGCCCGTGGTGGGCTCATCCAGGAACACCAGTTCCGGGTCGTTCACCAGCGCCATGGCCAGCGCCAACCGTTGCATTTGGCCGCCACTCAACGTGATGTGGTAGGCGTCGGCTTTGTCCGTGAGCTGCACCAACTCCAATAGTTCATGGGCGGTTCGGGCCTTGGGGTAGTAGCCGCCATAGAGTGTCAGAGCCTCACGCGGCGTGATCTTGTTGAAGAGCGATGTGCTCTGGAGTTGAACACCGATGCGGGCGCGGATTTCCGATCCATTCTGTTTCCAGTTGAGGCCGAGGATTTCCATTTCGCCAGAATCCGGGTCCGTCAGGCCCTCGATCATCTCCAGTGTGGTGGTCTTGCCCGCGCCGTTGGGACCCAGCAGGCCGAATACCTCCCCCCGATGCACGTCCAGGTCCACACCGGCCACGGCGAGCACGTTTGGATACTGTTTTTTCAGTCCGCGGACGCGGAGGGCCAGATCACTCATGAATGCCTCGTTAAATCCATGATGCCAGCATGGGTAGCCATTGTTTTGGATGGCGCTGCCGAATGGCAATTCAAGCGCGATGAATGGCGGCAGCAAAGGGTGTATGAATGCCCCAGATCCCCCAGGCTGGGTGTGTCAGGCGCAACGCGCCAGCGGCATTGTTTCGTTTTTCTGCGGTGTCGTAGCGGGCAGCCCAACAGGAACCAGAACCGCAAAGCAGCGGCTCTCCCCCGCTTTCCACAAGCGCCTGTCGGACTTCGGTGAGCAAAGGGCAGACATAAATGGCCGCACCGGTGAGATCGTTTCTCCAAGGTGGAGCCTCGTTGCTCCCGAGGCTGGGCAGTGCATCCGTGAAGGGATAACCCACCGATGAAAGCGCGCGATAGACCGCAGGCGTTCCAACATAGAGCCCAGAGTGGACGATGAGAATCGGCTCCAGGGGAATATCCCGAAGTGGAAATACCCGCTCACCCCGGCCCAGCCCCAGCACGCTACCGCCCAGGATGAACAGGGGCACGTCCGATCCCAACGCTGCCGCCTTTTGCAGCAGTACTGTTCGCGATAGGCCGAGATTGAACAACTCGTTACCCAGTTTCAGGGCCGCAGCCGCGTCGCTGCTGCCACCGCCCAGGCCGCCGCCATGAGGGATCCGCTTTTCGAGATGCAGCTTAGCGGGAAGGGATCTCTGGGTTTCCGCCTCCAGTAGACGCCACGCCCGCAGCACAAGGTTGGATTCGTCCACCGCAAGGCCGTCGGACATGGGCCCTGAAAGGGTCAGACTTAATCTTTCAGCGGGTTCGGCATGCAGCGTGTCGGTGAGCTCCGCGACGGAGTCCAGCACGGTCGTCACCAATTCCAATTCATGAAAGCCATCCGCCCGGCGTCCCAGGATGCCGAGGTATCGGTTGAATTTGGCCGGCGCTTGAAGGCTTAAGGACATGCCTCCACCATAACCCTCAGCATTTTAATATTCAGCCACGAATTACCTGAAAGGGGAGCCGATCGGCTCCATTTCCACCAAGATTTCCACTTCGCTAAGCTACGGGGTTTGACGTAAAATAATCAGGTCCGAGGAGCGCTGCGAGGCACCTGTCCCAGGCTCGGATGCATGTGATCAACGGCGCTCACCTCACAACCCTGCCGGGGCTGGTGAATGGTGAGCCATTTCAATTTTCGATTGCCGATTTTCGATTGCCGATTGGGGATTGGTAATCTCCATCGCTGGCTCATCTTCAATCGAAAATCGCCAATCGCAAATCGAAAATATGCCCGGACTAGCACCGAATATTTGAAACACTGAACCAATGAGGAGGCATTCCATGTCTTTAGAAACCCAACAGGATTTCCACGTTGCTGATCTGACCCTGGCCCCCTGGGGCCGCCGTGAGATCGCCATTGCCGAAAGCGAGATGCCCGCGCTCATGGCCATCCGGGAGGAATTCGCCGCGTCGAAACCACTGAAGGGCGCGCGCATCGCGGGCTCGCTGCACATGACGATCCAGACGGCCGTGCTCATCGAAACGTTGGAAGCCCTTGGCGCAGATGTGCGCTGGGCCTCGTGCAACATCTTCAGCACCCAGGATCATGCCGCGGCGGCCATCGCGGAAAGTGGCACGCCAGTGTTCGCGTACAAGGGCGAAAGCCTGGAGACCTACTGGGAGTTCACGCACCGCATCTTCGACTTCGCCGAGGGCGCCCCCAATATGATCCTGGACGACGGCGGCGACGCCACAGTGCTGATTCACCTGGGCGCCCGGGCCGAGAAGGACCTTAGCGTTCTCGATCATCCAGATAGCGAAGAAGCCCACGTGCTCTTTGCGTCCATCAAGAAGCGCATCGCCACGCAGCCCGGCTGGTATGCCAAGCAATTGGCCGCCATCAAGGGCGTGACCGAAGAGACCACGACCGGCGTCCACCGTCTTTACGAAATGGCCAAAAAAGGTGAGCTGAAATTCCCCGCCATCAACGTGAATGACAGCGTCACTAAGAGCAAGTTCGACAACCTGTATGGCTGCCGCGAATCCCTGGTGGATGGCATCAAGCGCGCCACGGACGTGATGATCGCGGGCAAGGTGGCGGTGGTTTGCGGCTACGGCGATGTGGGCAAGGGCTGCTGCCAGGCTCTTAGCGCTCTCCGGGCCCAGGTGTGGGTGACAGAAATTGATCCCATTTGCGCCTTGCAGGCCGCCATGGAGGGCTACCGCGTGGTGACCATGGATTACGCCGCGGACAAGGCCGACATCTTCGTCACCGCCACGGGCAACTACCACGTGATCAACCACGGCCACATGACCCGCATGAAGGATCAGGCCATCGTCTGCAACATCGGGCATTTCGATAGCGAGATCGAAGTGGCTTCACTCGAGAAGTACACCTGGGAAGAGATCAAGCCCCAGGTGGACCACATCATTTTTCCCGCCACTGCGGAGCAGCC
>JANOLT010000003.1:0-2922 GCA_031419915.1 Holophagaceae bacterium | reverse complement strand
CGAGCGCCGAAAGAACTAGTGTTGTTTGCGCAATTAGGCCACAGCAATATTCCGATGGAATCGTTCCCGCAATATCAATTAGCGGTGCAGCAATTCGTCGATCGCATCACCTGATGCATAATCCTAAAAAGGGCAGTTGACGACAAGCAATCGGCTCGAAAGCCCCGCAGATAGTCATTCTTGCGGGTTTCGCCCGGTCACCAATTAGGTGAATTTTAAGAAAGTGGGTGACATCGGCCAGAAGCCGCGCCGGTGCTTGCTTTAGAAAGGTTTTCGCCAATCGCGGAGCAGTTGACAGAAATAGCTAGAAATCCGCGTCAGTACTAAGTTTCAGCCATTTTTCACTCAAATCTCAACTGCCGTTTTTAGGATAAAATATCTATATTGAGTTGAAGAATATATTCGGCTCAATGGATCTAATCCGCATAAATCTTGGTTCGATGCGCTTGATCCGCAAGCCGCCACGAAAGTTGTCACCGCCAAATTCCGTCTGGGGCAAGGCAATTTATCCAGCGTGAAATGGTTCGACTGCATCGGTGAAAATTTGATCGACTGGGGCCCCGATTACCGAATTTATTTGGCGATGGATGGCGACGCATTGATTATCCTGTTTGGCGGTGGGACAAAGCCCAGGCAACAGAGCGATATTGATTTGGCGAAAGCCTTACACGCGGAGTACAAGTGCCGCAAGAAAGGTCAGGCCTTCGTCGATCGATTAGGCAAACAAAAAAGGAGGTAGATATGGCACTCACTCGTGATTTCAAAAAAACCGTAGCTGAACGCGTCCAGCGCGATCCCGAATTTGCAAAAGCGCTGCTTGACGAAGCGGCCACTCTTTTTTTAAGCGACAATCCAGAAACGGCGCGCCTAATCTTGCGCGATCTGGTCAATGCAACGCTTGATTTCGAACGTTTGGCCGAACTCACCTACTAGCCGAGCAAAAGTTTACATCGTATGTTGTCGTCAACTGGCAATCCAAGCATGGACAATATCGCCGCGATATTCGGCGCGATTCGTTGGCAGCTTGGTGTTGCGCTTGAAGTACGTACGGTTGAAATGGCGTAGAGTGCGCACGCATGCTTCGTTTATCTCAAAGGAGAATAAGTTTTGCGGTTGCTTATTCCTTGCATGAAATGCCTTCAAGTATTTGGCAGGCCGAGCAATGAACTTGCGCGAGTCGAGTTTCGTGATGATGGTCGCTACGAGTTGACATGCCCTTTCGGTCACGAAACCACGACTATAGTTCAACAGCAAAAATTCGAGATACTCTTTGATATTGGGGCGCACGCGATTCTCGACGGTTATTATCGCGAAGCAATATCGTCAATTGCCTCCAGCTTAGAGCGGTTCTACGAATTTGCGATACGTGTTTTTTTGGAACAATCATCAAAATCGGATGACCTATTCCAAAGCTGTTGGCGCACCGTTTCAAGTCAATCTGAACGACAGTTAGGCGCTTTTATTTTCCTTTGGGCATCAAACGTTGGCAGCGCACCAAAACTACTCTCAGATAAGCAGACAGCATTTAGAAACAATGTAATCCATAAAGGAAAAATTCCCACGAAAGAAGAGGCGATCAAGTATGGGAATTCTGTTCTTGAGGCGCTTAGACCAAAGATGCTGATTATCCAGAATACTTTCGCAGAGGAAGTACAAAAAATAGTGTTTTATCACCTGCGCGACAGCCGCGCTGGCGCGGATGAGAAAAAGCCAATTTCCACGATTTGTTCACCTACGATTGTCAGCCTAAGCGTTGGCGAACTATCGCATCATCAAGGAAGTTTGGAAGATCATCTTGTCACGCTTTCGGACCGGAGAGCGCGCGCATAGTGCGTAACAATTGCAACTTGCGGAGGCCAATCGCTATCACACCGCATGAGAGCGTTGATCGGGTCAATGGCTCGTAACCGCTCCGTGCGCATCGTAATCGCCGACGTTCACGTGCTACGGTTCTGCTTCTACAGGCTCCCTGACATGGGATGCCTTGAGATCCCCATGGATATTGACCTTCAGCCTTGCCACGCCGGAACGCCGCACTGATATTTCGTCTTCAGGTACCTTGCTTCGAAAAAAATGTCATCGGCCCGAACCAAGCCGCTTTTGGGAATCAAACAGGTTCACTCAATACTACGCAGAAACGTGACTCGAAGTCTCCAAAGGCGTCATTTCCGCCAATAGTGTCTCCGGCGCAATATCTTGCTCATTAGGCCAGGTGACTGCACCGAGCACGACTCCGGCCTGGTTAAAATAGCTGACATTTTTGAGCTCTTGAAAAACGCCGCGATCGAGGTAAGGCTTCATATCGAAGATACCCTTACGGCCATCCTCAATTTCTATATACAACCGGTAATCAGACAGCGGCTTTACGATTTTCACATCCCAGTACATAGCTTCCTCACAATGGATCGATCTTGTAGGGTTTCTCACCATTGATGGCGAGTTCCCAGTCGGCCATCAACTCATCGCGCCGAAGCTCGATCCAGGCTTGTACCCGGCGAAGTTGTTCGCGGTAGGTTCCCGGTCAAAATCTCTCCATCACTAACACTGATTGAAGCTTCAAATTCCGGTTATCTGGCATGAATATGCGGGAGGTTTTGGTGCCGGTTATCGAGTAGATATATTCGAATGCTGATCCCATAAAACATCGAGATGATTGGCACTATTTTATCTCCAAGCGACTGGTTTTTCACTAACCTGACATTATCATATTGACCATGAGCACCGTCACAATTTCAGCTACCCTGCGTCGAAACCAAATAATCACGCTGATCCTTCGGCAGCTCGAATGTCGCAAGCGCCGCTTCCAGCAATTCGTGATTGTGCGGATCGGTGGTGAGTAAACGATTCAAATCCGTGACGCTGATGGCATCGTCCGCTCGCGACGTAATGACGATTTCGTCACCCGCTTGCACTTCACCCTCC
>JANOLT010000002.1:0-1975 GCA_031419915.1 Holophagaceae bacterium | reverse complement strand
TCGACCATCCTGCCATCGGTCGCCAAAGCCGCGAGATAAGTCTCACACCCGATAAATATCGCCGGGAAGTGGGCACCGCCCGCACCTTCTGCCTGGAAGAAGAAATTGGCACCATGCGCGCTCGGGGCTTGGCCCTTGGCGGTAGTTTGGACAATGCCCTGGTCTTCGGTCCCGACGGACCGCTGAACGAAGTGCTGCGCTTCGAGGACGAGGCCGTTCGCCACAAGATGCTCGACCTGATTGGCGACTTGGCCTTGCTGGGTGCACCATTGGCAGGCCTCGTGGAAGCCCATGCTGCGGGGCACGCCCTGCATGTGGCCCTGGCTAAAGCGATCCTTGATCAGCCCCAGGCCTGGACTTGGGCTGAACTGCCCGAGGCTACTGGTTCTCGAAAACGCCCAGTGCCTCGTTTCTCACCAGCCTTCGCGATTCAGGCTTAGGGGCCGTTACGGAATAACCAGTGCTTTTCTGGTTGTTCTGTTACGGCCCTTATGCCGGTCCATCCTCGGATCGAACAGATTATTCTGATGCAACGGCTTAATTCTCCTTGATGCAACCCCGTCTGCCTGCGAGGATTCATTTTCCGACCACGAGGTACACAGGTGTTACTTCATCTCCTCCATCCGACTGATTGACCGGGCCGAACTGCCGGTTGGAATTTCCGATCTGGTAGCAAGACTGAGCAGGGATGCAGAGGTTGAGCGGGACACCCAGGAACGGGTTTCAAGGATCCTGGCGGATGTGCGCCTGGAGGGCCTGGATGCTGTTCTCAGATACACCGAAGCCTTTGACGGCCTGAAGCTGGATCCATCCGGGCTGCGGGTCCCCACGAAAGAATTAACCAAGGCCCTGGCGGACCTTCGGGCCTCCGACCCGGAACTCATCCAAGCCCTGGAATCCCTCATCGCCAACGTGCGCCGTTTTGCCGAAGGCCAGCGCCGCTGCGTCTCGGACCTGAATCTGGACTTACCAGGCGGTGGCACCGTGGGGGAGCGCTGGGTGGCGCTTGATCGCGTGGGGCTCTACGTTCCAGGTGGCCGTGCTTTCTATCCCTCTACCCTCGCAATGACCGTGATCCCGGCCCAGGTTGCAGGGGTCCGCCGCATCGTGGCGGTGACGCCGCCCAAGGCCGAAGGGCCGGACCCGCTCGTACTTGCCACGGCAGCCCTGCTGGGACTAGACGAGATCTATACCTTGGGCGGTGCCCAGGCTGTTGCCTGGCTCGCGTTCGGGGAACCGGCGGTGGACCTCATCGCAGGGCCCGGCAATCGCTTCGTCGCTGAAGCCAAACGCCAACTCCAGGGCTACTGCGGCATTGATTCTGTAGCTGGCCCCACGGAATTGCTGATCATTGCCGACGGTAACGCGGATGTTGTGGTGCTTGCCGAAGACATGCTGGCTCAAGCCGAACATGATCCAGACGCCGCCGCAGTGCTGGTTTCCGAGGACCAGTCCCTGCTCGATCGGGTGGCGGTGGAACTGGAGGCCCGTGTAGCGACTTCACCTCGCCGCGCCATCCTGGAACAGAGCCTTTCCGCCCACGGCATGCTCCTTTGCGCCACACGGGATCAAGCCATCGCCTTCGCTCAAGAATGGGCGCCAGAGCACCTGGAACTGGTGGTCAGCGATCCCGAAACCTGGGTGCCCTTCCTGACCACGGCTGGCGCGCTGTTCCTTGGGTCCAGCAGTGGCGAAGCGTTCGGCGACTACGGGGCGGGCCCCAACCACGTGCTACCCACCAGCCGCACCGCACGGTATTCCAGCCCACTAGGCGTCGCGACCTTTCTGAAACGCCAGAGTTTGATTCATCTCAGCCCGGTTGACGCGGCTTCCATGGCCCCATGGGTCCAGCGCCTGGCCCAAGCCGAAGGGCTTTACCATCACGCCATGAGCGCGAAGCATCGAGGGCATTGAAAAAAAACTTGAAACCGCGAAAATTCGTGAATTCAAGAACTTTATTTTTCGCGAATTTTCG
>JANOLT010000001.1:0-2760 GCA_031419915.1 Holophagaceae bacterium | reverse complement strand
TGCTGCCGGTGCCGGAGGCCACCGAGGGATTGCTGGGGGCCTCCTGGGTCCCACTGAGGGCCGCGGATCGGACGTACGGCTGGGCGGGGAGCGGGGGGGTGACACCGCCGCCTCCACTTCCACTGCAGGCGAGGCAAGTGGCGAGAAGGGCGACCGCAGCCCATCCGACGAAAGAATTCGGGGAATTCGGACATACCTTACACATGGCGCCCTCCTGGTTCGGGTTTTCAGGGAAAACTCTCCGATCATGGGAGGAACCGGAAGCGCGCAAAAGATCCGGTTAGCAAATACCTACCCCACCGGACTGGCCATAAGGACTATGGTTTACCCCTCGCTGCTCCGCAGCAATTTGAAGGCGGCGAAGCCAAGGAGCAGCACCACGAGACCCACCGCCCAGGCCAGCCAGGGCCGCGTTTGATCGCCCTTGTCCAGGATGATGCCCAGGCCCTGGGGATCGGCTTCAGCGGCCATCAGCTTCAGGGGATTCCGGCCATACACGAGGCGACTGGGAGGCAGCGCCCCCAGGTTGCCTGGCGCCCGTTTCGCGCGGCCACCAAAGTGCAGGTAATAGGGTTTGCCTGCTTCGGCAGGGAAGAGCATGGCTTCATGGCGGATCAGTAATTTCACGGATTCGAGCGTCGTGTTTTCCGGCAATTGAAGGCGCATGCGATCCGCGATGGTGGGGTCCAGCGCCACCCGCGTGGCGCGGGTTTGCAGGGCCGGGAGATTCCACACGGTGCCACCGCCCATGGATCTCAAGGCCGTGCGCTTAGGATCATTCCCATCCTTTTCTTCCGCATCCACCGTCACGTAGACCGGCGCCACCGGGGCCTTCAAGAGCACATCCGCCGCCACCACGCGCTCCGCGTTTGACAGACTAAGCTTCAAGGATTGGCCGGAGCTTTTTAATGTTTCGCTCGTGACCTGCGGCTCGACCACCTCATCGGCCTCCAGTTGTTCGGGCCAAGTGCTCGCGGTCACGCGCAGGCCGTTCAATTTCGGCGCTTTGCCCTGGGTGGGAACCAGGGTCACGCGGTAGCGCTCGGCGTCCCAGGGCAGCGTGATCTGCGAGGTGTGGCGATCGTTGGAAAGGTCATAGACGAAGAAGGGCGAGTCCCGTTCCAGCGTCAGAAAACCACCGTTCGACATCCGGCGGGAAATATCCACTCGGGCCACCCACGGAGATTTCCCTTCAAGGTCGAGATCGATGCGCAACTGTTCCCGCTCCCGCACCTGCCAGCCGTTCGGGAACACGAGCGCGAACTCCACCGTGGGATTCCCCAATGCATCCTTGCCCGCGAGGTATTGGGTCGTTTCCAGCACCTGCGGCGCCCAGAGGCCTTCGCGCTCCATGAGGTATGGAATGGAATTGCCTTCGGCGTCGCCGATCCACAATCCCTGCATATTCCGTTGCGCTTCGCCATCCAGCCGGACCCGGGCCCAGCCGTTTTGCGCGGCGAGTTCGAGCGGACGGCGCCGCACCTGGGAACGATCTTCGGAGGCGCAACCGAGCAATAGCAGCGCTGCTGCCAGCGCGAAGGTGGACCTGTTCATGCTTCCTCCTCGGGTCGTCGCTTCATGCGATTCGCCAGCAATGCTACGGCTAAAAAGATGCCGCCCACGGCGAGAAAGGCCAGGGCTCGCATACCGAAGTTGGCGTGGGACGTGTCGACGCTCAACAACTTGAGACTGGCGATGGCCAGCCAGACGTAGCCGCCCACGGCGAGGGCGCGCCGCACGCTGGTGTCTTCCGCCGCAAAGCTGCGCAGCCATTGCAGCGCGCCGCTAAGCGCCCAGACGAGGGTGACCGCGACGGATGCGCCGCGAGCCGAGAGGTAGTTCCCACCGGCCTGCGAATAGGCCGGAAGGCCGCTGGCTTGCGCGGCGTGGACGATGCGCGCGGCCTCGAGAGCCAGCGTGAGATTCGCCGTGATTTCCAAAGCCAGGAAGGCGAGCACTGCCATGGCGCCCTTGCGCCGCGCCATCAGAAGCCAGGCGGCGGAGACAAGGATGCCTTCAGCGAAGACAGCATTCAGCACGGGCGTTCCCGTGGCGGTGCGGTAGTACGAGAAGGTGTGCCCCCACACATCCACGCTGCCCACAAACCACCGGATGGAAGCCAGCAGGGCCATGCCAAAGGCAAGGCGGCGTAGCGACGCGATTTCGGATTCCTCCCACTCCTCCATCCCTTCGGCCCGCCCCGCGGCCCAGGCCAGACCCAGCGCGAAGGCGCCCCACATGGGTCCGACCCATTTCCAATGCATAGCGATGGGAATGGCCAATGCCAGATGGCCCGCGGCGAGCACCAGAAGGCCAAGATCCGCCTGTTTGGAATCGAGCCGCGCACGGAGCGGTTTGACCATGCCGAGATTCACGGCGGCAAACAAAAGCACAGGCCCCGCGAACCACTCGGGAGTCCAGCCCGATTTTTTCCACAGCGCCCAAGCCAAGCTCGTCAGGCCAAGGGAAACCAGGAACCAAAGGATCGTCGGCGTACGGGGTTTCGCTGGTTTCGCTTCCGCCTGACCCGGCAACCAGATCCAAAGCGCTGCCAGCACCGCATGGAAGCCCAGCAGCAGAAGCATCGTCGCTGCATCATCTTGAAGCGCATTCAAGGATGCCGCCGCCAGCATGGCCCACAGGCCCACGATGGCCACCCAGCGCGCCACGCCCCACTGGGCGCCAATCTTGGCGAGGTAGGGCACGGCGAGCGTCGCGGCCATCAGCACCGCCAGATAGATCGTCAAGGCCACTTCGTGA